>CALCJV010000030.1 GCA_937967405.1 uncultured Chloroflexales bacterium
CAGATCATCGTGGAAGTGGATTGCTTCCGATACCTCCTCAATTGGGAAGGGTGTGTACGCATCCATGCGCCGATAGCCTGCGGCATAGGCCGCTTCCGTCGCGTGGATCAGCTGGTCTGGCTTTTCAAATTCAGCCATCAAGCCGTAAATTGGTATGCTCATCGTCTGTTCCCCTTTACACCTGTTGCTCGGCTTCGCGCTTCAAGTCTTCTTTATATTGCAAGACTTGCATCTCAAAGATATTGATCATCGGCATCACCCGAATGAATAGCAGCATCCCTGAGAAGAACAGCCCGAACGTCCCGAAGTAGAGCAGGAAGTCCCAGAAAGTCGGTGTGTACGGTGCCCACGAAGAGGGCAGGAAATCGGTACTCAGGCTACCCACGATAATCACAAACCGCTCGAGCCACATGCCAATGCTGACACAGATGCTAATCGCCATCAGCGCGGGCAAGTTGCGGCGCACCTGCGGGAACCACAGCGGCTGAATACACACCCCGTTGAAGAAGATCAACGCCCAGAAGGCCCAGCCATACATCCCAAACAGCCGATTCTGCACCAGTGCTAGCTCTAGCTCCGCACCACTGTAGAAGGCGATATACAGCTCAACAAGGTAGCCATAGACCACAATCATGCCGGTTGCCAGCATAATCTTAGCCATGTTGTCAATGTGCTTCATGGTGACATACTGCTGCAAGCCATACCACGAACGGATCGGGATCATCAGCAGCAGCACCATCGCAAAGCCCGCAAACACGGCTCCAGCCACAAAGTAGGGCGGGAAGATCGTCGGGTTCCAGCCCGGCACCACTGAAATCGCAAAGTCAAGGCTAATGATTGAGTGCACCGAAACCACCAGCGGCGTAGACAAGCCCGCCAGCAGGATGTAGGCAATCTCGTAGCGGTTCCAGTGCCGCGCCGAGCCACGCCAGCCCAGCGATGCCGCCCCATAGAGGAACTTCGGCACCGGATGGGTGCTGCGGTCGCGCAGCTTGGCGAAATCGGGGATCAAGCCAATCAGCCAGAACAGCAGCGAAACGAAGGCATAGGTGCTGATTGCAAACACATCCCACGTCAAGGCACTGCGGAACTGGGGCCACATGCCAAAGGTGTTGGGATAGGGCACAAGCCAGTAGAAGAACCACGGCCGCCCCAAGTGCAGGATCGGGAATAGCCCAGCGCAGGCCACTGCAAACAGCGTCATTGCTTCTGCAAAGCGGTTGATCGAGTTGCGCCAATCTTGGGCAAACAGCAACAGGATCGCCGAGATTAGCGTGCCTGCGTGCCCGATCCCAATCCACCACACGAAGTTGATGATGTCAAAGCCCCACGCCACCGGAATATTGATCCCCCACACACCCACCCCACGAATGAGCAGGTCAGTGATGGCATAGAGAAAGGCGAACAGCACCAGTACCGCTATCGCAAAGCCGAAAATCCAGCCGCGTGGGGTGTCCTTCGGGGGCACCAACACGATGTCCGCGATCGTATTATTGATCGACTCGTAGGTTTCGCCGGAGCCGATATACGGCTCCTTGCGTTCAATATTGCCCGCTCGGCTTAGCGGTTCAGACATTGCCATAATTGTCCTCCAGTATCTCTGAGCGGGATCGCTTACTTCCTATGTCCACCGTGTCCGTCGCTCTGTCCGCCGTGATCATCAGCGTGCCCATGATGCTGTTCAACAAAGTAGGTGATGCCTACATCGCCACCGATCTCTGGGTTGAAGTTCAGCACCCGCCCCAGATAGGTGGTGCGCGGCACAACGTTCAGCTCACCCAGCACAGCATAGTTGAGTGGTAGCTCCTTCATCGCCGTCACCGTATCTTCGGAGTTGTTGATGTCACCAAAGACAATTGCCCCTGTCGGACAGACTTGCTGACACGCCGTCTTGATCTCGTTCGCCGCAATTGGGCGGTTCTGCACCTTCGCCGCCTGCCCCACCGCACTGATGCGCTGCTGACAATAGGTACACTTCTCCATCACCCCCCGCGACCGAACGGTCACCTCTGGGTTTCGCATCAGCTTAAAGCTCGGTGTCGTCTCATCCACATACTGCAAGAAGTTGAAGCGACGCACCTTGTACGGGCAGTTGTTCGAGCAATACTTCGTCCCCACGCAACGGTTGTAGACCATCGAGTTGATCCCCTCGTGGCTGTGGACAGTTGCCGCAACGGGGCAAACTAGCTCACACGGGGCTTTCTCGCAATGCACACACGCCATCGGCTGGAAGTACATCATCGGGTCTTCGAGCGTGCCCCCATAGTAGCGGTCAATGCGAATCCAGTGCATCTCCCGCCCCATGGCCACTTGGCTCTTGCCCACGATGGGAATGTTATTCTCAGCTTGGCACGCCACCACGCAGGCGTTGCAGCCCGTGCAGGTGTTCAAGTCAATCGTCATGCCCCATGCATGCCCGTTGTATTCCCACTCGCCCGTAAACAACGACTTCTTCAGGTTCTGGTTGAACTCCGCCAGCTCTTTCACAAATTCTGGGTTTTCGCGGTAGCGATCCAGCGTCCCAACACGCACAATCGCTCGCCCTTCCATACTGTGGTGCATCTGCGTGCTGACCAGCTTGTACTGTTCCGCCGTGGCTGTAACCGTAGCCGGACCAAACCACGGGGCATCGCTGGTGCGGATGCTGTAGGTATTGAACCCCGTCCCATTCGCAATCACGCCTAGTGCCGTGTGCCCATTCCCAACATACAGCGTCACTGTGTTATCGGGGTGGCCCGGCGTAACCCAGAGCGGCACTCGCAGCACGCGCCCACCATAGGTAATGTTGAGCATCCGCCCATTTGCACTGCTTAGCTTCTCATAGTCTTCCGGCTTGAGATTAGCGACATCGCTAACCGGAATGTTGAGCAGGGCAACCGCCGTGCGGGGGCTGATCAACGCCGGATTGTCCCACGTAATCTTGGTCAGGGGCTTGGGCACTTCTTGAAGCCAACCATTGTTGGCAAAGCGGCCATCGTAAAGCGTCGGATCGGGGCGGAAGATCACCTCGAAGCCGCCACTGTTGAGCGTTGGGGCCGGCGGCAAGCTCCCCAAATCTACCTTCACGTTGACTGGCTCGGCTGCTGAATCGGCCACAAGGCCCTCATCGAGGGTCGTCTGCCAGAAGGTGTTGAAGCGGTCATTCGCTGGGACACCCCACTGGTTCCGAATCAAGTCAATGCTTGGCAGCTCCACACCCCGCAACACTGAGATCAGCTCAATCGGACTACGCGCATTGAAGAGCGGTGCTATCAAGGGCTGCATAATCGTGGTTGTACCATCATAGGCCCGCCCATCACTCCACGTCTCAAGGAAGTGCGTTTCCGGAATATGCCACGTCGCCGCCCGCCCAGTCTCGTCGCGGTACAAGCCCATGTGCACCGAGAACGGAACCTGCGCCAGCTTCGCCCCAAAGTCGAGGTCAGCTGGAGCAGTAAAGACCGGATTCGCGCCGATGATCACTAGCATCCGCACGGCCCCGCGCCCCATCGCCTCGCTTAGCTCTTTGATGCCCTCGAAGTTGTGGCGCGGCTGCACTAGCGGCGTTTCGATATACGCCACCGTCTGCCCCACATTCCCAAGAGCTTCGTTAATTGCAAACGCCAGCATATGCACCGCCGGGGGTTGCTCATCACCCGCAATCACGATGCTACGACCACGTTTGGCTTGCAGATCGCTCACCAACCCAGCGATGACCTTCTCTTGCTTCTCAGTTAACGTCAAGCCACTCGCTTGGGGCACATTCAGGCCAAGTCGTTGGGCAATCACTCGCGCCAGTGCTTCCACTTCAGACGGCCGCGCAGTGATGCGGTGGTCAGCCATTGTGCCCGTTGCGGAAGGGGTCGCCTCAATCACATACAGGCGGCTCAGGTCGCCCTCCCAAATGCGCCGCCGCGTGGCATAATCGTGGGCATAGCGCACCCACGCCACACCACTATTGAGGAAGTCGGCATCGAGGGCAAGCACGACATCCGCTTTGGTAAAGTCGTACTTCGGCAGCACTTGCCGTCCAAACGCCAACTCCGATGCGCGGAAGGCATTATCGCGGGCCAGCGGCTCATACTGATACCACGTCGCATTGGGCACGTCTGCTAGTAAGCGTTCCATCAGCGCGGCAAACGTCGGCGATGAAGTCGCCTCCGTGAGGAAGGCTAGCCCCGTGCCATTGGCCGCCTTGATCTGCGTCATCTGCGGGCCAATATTCGCCACGAAGTTGGCCCACGTGCTTTGGTTGTTCCCATTGAAAACAACCTGCGAGCGTTCGGGATCGTAGAAGGTCAAAATCGAAGCCTGCGCCAGCAGATCCGTTGCCCCCAGACTAGCGGGGTGCTTGGGGTTGCCTTCGAGCTTGATCGGGCGACCCATCACACTCTTGGCTAGCAAGCCGGTGGTCAAGCCCCCCAGCGGCATTGCCGTCGCATAATAGGCGGGCACGCCGGGCAGCAAACCGACAGGGGCATTGGTGTAAGGCAGGATGTACTCATCGGCTTGGCGGGTACACGCCGTTACGCCTGCCAGTGCCAATGATGCTCCCATTAACTTCAGGAAATTGCGGCGGCTGATCGGGTCTAGCCACTCCGCTGCACCACGTGGAAACTCGCGTTGCAGCACCTCATCGAATTGGGGCGTATCGGCTAGCTCCTCTAGCCCGCGCCAATACGCTTTGCCCTGCTTACCGCGCAGCAGCTCCATCCGCGCTTGAAAGTCGCGGAGTTGTTCCTGCGGAGATAGGCGCGGCGCAGGTGAACCTTCGCTCAGCTCATTGATGCCGGACTGATTGCGCGTGGCATCGGAGCCGGATGGGAGAATGGTTGTGTGTGGCATTCTAGTTGCACCTATCTATGGCAAATCGCACAATTGGTCAGAACTTCCTTATTGATCCCCTGCTCACGGACAAGCTGTGCGCCAAGCGTGGCTTGGACGGCAGTCGGCGGGTACTCGTACTCCATGTTCCAGACTTGATCCGCTGGGCGGATGTAGCGTTCCGGATTGCGGTGGCAGTCCAAACACCACGCCATCGTCATGTCGTGCACCTTCCACACCACAGGCATCTCATTCACCTGCCCGTGACACGTCGTACAGCCAAAGCCCCCATTGACATGCACCGCATGGTTAAAGTAAACAAAGTCAGCCAGATCGTGAACTTTCACCCACGGAATTGGCGTATCATTGTTGACACTTTCCCAGAGCGGTGCAAGCAACGCACTGTTGCGCTTGACTTCGTGGTGGCACGTCACACAGGTGTCTGAGGGGGGAATGTTGGAATACGCAACGATACCGGCCGAGGCATGGCAATATTGGCAATCCATGCCGAGCGAATTTGCATGCAGTTGATGACTAAAGGGGATCGGCTGCTCGACTGGCAAGTTCACGCGCCGTGTCCAGTTGGCGCGATCAAGAACTAAACCGCCCCATAAGAACCCCGCTACCGCATACAACACAACGAACACGCTAATCAACGCAATCAGATTAGCGTATGGACGAAAGAACTGTTTCATCCGACCTCGCTTCCCTTCTAGTCAGAGATACTTCTGAGGCGAAACTATTCCTGCTGTTACCAGTTTACACACGAGGTAAATTCTCTGTAATTATAGTCTATGTTTACCAAACAGTCAAGCAAGCCAAATCTTGGCTGGCCCGACGTAAGGATCACAACGACTACCCTCTTCTCTTGATTATACTCCGTTATCGTGTATACAGAGTGAAGATTTTCACACTTTATTCACATAAAGATTATCGCTTCTGATTATTATTTTGATATTGGATCGCTTGCATATTATAGCGGTATACTGGATAGAGGCCGCCCACCAACGCTACGCGGCGTGCCTATCAACCGGAGGTGTTCATGCACAACTTGGCCCCCAACCGCATCATCAACCGGCTCGCTACGGCACACTCTGGCCTTGTGCCGATCAGCCCCACGCACCACACCACACCCGCCCTTCATAGGGCGGCTCCCGTGCGCCACATGATCCTCAGCGACGTGCACCTCTGCACAGGCAATACTTACGCGGATACGGCAACAGGTGCGACGGTAGCACGCTACCTTCGCCAACTTGCTCAGGACGAGGAACCACTTGAATTGGTATTCGCGGGTGATACGTTCGAGTTTTTACAAGTACGCCCCAGTGCCGCCGATCAGCTGCACTGGTCGGAGCCGAACAGCCTCGCTCGGCTTGCGGCGATTGTACACGCACATCCCGATTTTGTCGAGGGGCTACGGCAGTTCCTCCACCACCCACAGCACCGCCTCACCTTCCTGATTGGCAACCACGATTTCGAGCTACACTATCGCGGGGTACAGGCGCGGCTGCGCGAGCTGTGCGCTGGCTCGCCCGATCAGGTACAGTTTGGCACGAGTTATCGTGGGCTGAGGCTAGTCATCCTGCACGGCAACCAATCCGAGCCGTACAACCAGTTCCTACATTTTGGTGGCATCACCACCCCCTTTGAGCAGGTGTATGGCACATGCCTCGTGCGCCATCTATTCACGCCTATCCAAGCCGACGATCTCCCCGAAGCCAAGCTGTTCGACCACACCTGCCCCTACAGCCTGCTGCTGTGGCATCTGTTGCGCCCCGCCCAATTCCGCCGAGCAGCAGTGCGCCGCTTCCTGCTGCGAGCGGCAGTACTGATGTGGTGGATGCGGCTCCAAGCTGTGCCACGCTACACACTTGCCAGTGCGCCGACTGCCCCTGATCCACTTACGCTGCCTACCCCGCTCACCTATGCAGCGTGGCACACCTCGTTTGAGGTGCTGTTGCAGCGCGAGATCGAACGCCTTGCCAGCCTCCCTGCCTTGCAGGATGTGCGCCTATTTGTGGCGGGGCACACCCACACCGCAACAGAGGTTGCGCTAGGACATGGCAAACGCTACCTGAATACGGGGACGTGGAAAGCAACCCTCGCGCAGATTGAGCCGCCACGCCGCATTGATCGCCAGAACACCTATGTCGAAGTGACCTACCCCGACGGGCAGCACCCGCAGGGCGTGTTGCGGGTGTGGGGCGGGTAGGGGGTAGGTATCAGGTGGCAGGTTTCAGGAATTAGGTTTCAGGGATGGTATGCAGGCGATAATAATGATTGGGGCGTTATCCTTGTGCTCCAACATCTGCCCCTGACACCTGACCCCTAGCACCCGTCACCTACCACCCGCCACGGCCACCTCGCGGCTGCGCGTGGCATGCACAAACAGCCGCGCCAAAGGCGGCAGCTGTGCGCCGGTATGCAGCAGCACCTCGCTCAGATACGGCCTAAGCAGCAGGCTTTGCAAGCGTCGCCCGACCCACAACGCCCGC
>CALCJV010000031.1 GCA_937967405.1 uncultured Chloroflexales bacterium
GGCGATGTGGTAGCCAATATTGGCGGCGATGCGATTGACCTGACTACGCTGATCCCAGTCGGTGCCGACCCGCATACCTTCGCGGCAACCCCGCGTGACATCGCTGCAATTGCCCAAGCCGATGTCGTGTTTGTGAATGGCTATAACATGGAAGAAGCGTTGATGCCCCTCATTGAAAACTCTGGCATTGCTGCCGAGCGCATCATTCCTGTTTCGGCTGGGGTTGAGGTGCTTGGATTTGAGGGCGACCACAGCCACGATGACCACGACCACAGCCACGAGGAGGACAAGCAAAGCAGCCTGCTTGACCTGTTCACGCGCACGGCCGCAGCGCATGGGGGCGAAGATCACGACCATGATCATGATCACGGCGGTGTAGACCCGCACACATGGATGTCTCCGTTGAATGTCAAGGTTTGGGTGGAGAATATCGAAGCCGTGTTCGTTGCCCTCGATCCAACCCACGAGCAACAGTACGAAGACAATGCGGCACTCTATATCGAAGAGCTAGCTGCACTGGATGAGTACATCCGCGAGGCGACGGCAGCAATTCCTCAGGAGAACCGCAAGCTGGTGACAGACCACCAAGTCTTTGGCTACTTTGCCCGCGACTACGAGTTCGACCAAGTGGGGGCGGTGTTCCCCGGCTTCAGCACACTGGCCGAGCCATCCGCAAGCGACCTTGCGGCCCTGCAAACGACGATCAAAGAGTATGGTGTGCCAGCAATCTTTGTGGGTACAACCGTTAACCCAATGCTTTCTGAGCGCGTGGCAACCGATGCTGGGGTGCAACTGATCACGATCTACACTGGCTCGCTCAGTGCCGCCGGTGAACCGGCTGATACCTATCTCAACTTCATGCGCTACAACACGGATCAGATTGTCAAAGGCCTCACAGGAGCCTAAGCTAGATGAGCAATGTTGCCAGCCTCTCGCTTGCCCATGCCCAACATCCAGAGCGGATCGCACCGGCTCTGGATGTGCGTGATCTGTCAGTCGTGTATGAACATACGCATGCCCTTGATAGCATCACGCTACAGGTGCAGGCCGGCACACGAGTTGCGCTAGTCGGGCCGAACGGGGCCGGCAAAAGTACCCTGCTGAAAGCGATTGTTGGCCTCGTCAAGCCGACATCGGGCACAATCTACGTTGAAGGGTGTGCCCATAATCACCGTAATGCGGTTGCCTATGTGCCCCAACGGGCAATCGTAGACTGGAATTTCCCCGTTACGGTGCGCGATGTGGTCATGATGGGGCGGATTGGGCAGATTGGGCTGCTGCGCCCGCCGCGCCGCCAAGACCGCGCACAGGTGCAAGCCAGCCTTGAGCAAGTCCGGATGACAGAACTGGCCCATCGCCAGATTGGGCAGCTTTCGGGGGGGCAGCAGCAGCGGGTCTTTCTGGCGCGGGCACTGGCCCAGCAGGCGCAGGTGCTGCTGCTCGATGAACCCTTCACGGGCTTGGACGTTCGCTCGCAGGATGAACTGCTCCAGATCATTGAAGAGATTCACGCGGCGGGCGTAACGGTGCTGATTGCCACGCACGATCTGTACCAAGCGGCCGATACCCAGCATTACGAACAGGTGGTGCTGCTCAATCGTCGCCTGATCGCCGCTGGCAGTGCGGATGCCGTGCTGACCTCAACCCATCTTGCCGAAGCCTACGGCACGCACCTGCACCGCATCCATACGCCGGAAGGTGAGATCATGTTGCATGATCGGCACTAAGGGGCGCGGGTAGCGGTGCGCTGTGCGGGGGCAGGTGTTAGGTAGCCTCATCACAGGTGCAGAAAGTAGTAAGACAACCATATGCTAGATTGGCTGCTAGAACCGCTCAGCTTTCAGTTTATGGTGCGCGGGTTACTCGCCGCCATTATGGTGGGCGTGATCTGTTCGATTGTCGGGACGTTCGTGGTGCTGCGCGGGATGTCGTTCTACGGCGATGCGTTGGCCCACGCGATCTTGCCCGGCTTGGCGGTGGGCTACATCATTGGGGGTGGCGGTAGCGCAGATCGGGCGGTGCTGTTCTGGTGGGCCCTTGGCGCGGCGATCCTCTCTGCGCTGGGCATTGGCGCGATCACGCATGGCGGGCGGGTCAAAGAGGATAGTGCCATCGGCATTGTGTTTGTAGGCATGTTTGCGCTAGGCATTGCGCTGATCTCATCCATGCGGAGCTTTGCCGTTGATCTGGCGCACTTCCTCTTTGGCAATGTGCTGGGGGTCTCGAATGATGACCTGTGGCGGGTGGCGATCTTTGGGCTGCTTGTGCTGCTGGTGGTGTTCCTCTTCTACAAGGAACTTGTTGCAATTGCCTTTGATGAAACCCACGCCGTCACGGTGCGCCTGCCGGTCACGCTGTTCAACTATCTGCTACTGATCCTGATTGCAGTGGTGGTGGTGGTCGCGCTGCAAACGGTGGGGATTGCGCTGGTGCTGGCCATGCTGATCACCCCGCCGAGCACGGCCCTGCTGCTCACGCATCGCCTGCCCATCGTGATTGGGCTAGGGGCAGTACTTGGTGCGCTGGCCGGTGTATCCGGCTTGTACCTCTCTTACTACATCAACATCGCCTCTGGCGCAGCGATTGTGCTGGTCAGTGTGGGGGTGTTTGTGCTGGTGTTCCTGCTTGGGCCACGCGGCGGTGTACTGTGGCGCATGGTGCGGGGCTAGGTCTAGCTGCTTCCTATTCCCCGCTCCCCAAAAGCTCGCTGCGGCGTTTGTCTGATAAACCACCGTGTTCCCTTGTAGCAGATTGTGGTATCATGCTGAGTAGTGAGATCAGCTATAGACAAAGAGGCAAGCGTGACAACAGTTCTTCTGATCCGGCATGGAACCAACGATTGGGTCAAAGGCCGCTTGGCTGGCTGGTTGCCCAATGTGCATCTGAACGAAGCCGGCAAGCAGCAGGCCCAAGCCCTCGCCGAGCGGTTGCGAAACTTTCCGCTCGCGGCTATCTACAGTAGCCCACTTGATCGCACGCTGGAGACTGCCGCCTACCTCGCTGCACCCCACAATTTGCCGGTGCAGCACGTCCCTGAGATTGGCGAGGTGCGCTATGGCGATTGGGAAGGCGGTGAACTGAAGGAACTCGCCCAGCACGAACTTTGGCCCGGCATCCAATACTACCCCAGCGGGACACGCTTCCCCGGCGGTGGTGAGACGCTCGGTGAGGTGCAGATGCGGGCCGTGCGGGCGATTGACACGCTGCGGGCCCAGCATCCTAAAGCGATGATTGCGCTAGTGTCGCATGCCGATTTGCTCAAGTTGGTGATTGCCTACTATATTGGTATGCACATTGATCTGTTCCAACGCCTTGTGATTCATCCAGCATCGCTTACGGCGATCTCGTTTCAGCCGATGGGCCCACGCCTGCTTGCCTTCAATGAAGTTGGCAGTCTTGAGCATCTGCTGCCGCAACCGGAAGCATCTGCGCCGCCTGCTGACGCAATGCCGGATGCCCCCGCCGCAGCGGAGCAGAGTGAGTAAGGTGGTATGGCTGAGTTTACGCTTGAGTTTCACAATGTCCAGCGGATCACGGCCGGTGCAATCGGCAAGCCGGGCCAGCGCGTGTTTTATCTTCAGGTGCGCGAAGGGCGGCGGCGGCTAGCACTGATTGCTGAGAAGGAGCAGGTGCGTGCGCTCGCTGATGCGCTCGACACGATGCTCGAAGAATTGGCTGAAAAGAACCCTCTGCTTGCCTCTAGCGATGATTTGCTGATCAGCGATATGTCGCTCGAAGAGCCGCTTGAAGCTGAATATCGTATTGCACGGATGGGCTTGGGCTATGATGCTGAACGTGATATGGTCGTGCTTGTGGTGCAAGGCGCAAATGAAGAAGATACGCTCATTGCGCGGATTGCCGCGAGCCGCCCACAGATGCGTGCGTTGAGTACACACGCAGCCCGTGTCGTGGCGGCGGGCCGCCCAGTGTGCGGCAACTGTGGCCGCCCGATTGAACCATCGGGGCATTTCTGCCCTGAACGCAATGGGCATGGACCGGCTAGCCCGCCCGAACTATCCACCCGCTAATTATGGAAGGATAACCCCCTATGCCCGCCGATGAACGTCTTGAACTTGATGTTGCCGACATTCTCACGGTGCTGCGGCAGGGCAGCCTTGAACCTGAGGGGGTGATGCCGTATAGCAGCAACTACACCGTGTTGGTGAGTGTGCGCTATCAAGACTTGATCACACTGGCCGTGTACAAGCCGCGCCGTGGTGAACGCCCGCTGTGGGATTTTCCGCGTGGCACGCTGTATCAGCGCGAGGTAGCGGCGTTTCTGGTCAGCGATAGCTTGGGTTTCGGCTTCGTGCCGCCCACCGTCGTGCGCGATGGGCCTTACGGCATTGGTGCGCTGCAACTGTATATCGAAAATGATCAAGAGGCGCACATCTTCACCATGCAGAAAGAGGGCCGCTATGAGCAGGCACTGCGGCAACTGGCCGCATTTGATTATCTGATTAACAATGCGGATCGCAAGAGTGGGCACTGCCTGAAGGGACTTGATAACCGTATGTGGGCGATAGATCACGGGATTTGCTTTCACAGCGAGTACAAGCTCCGCACGGTGCTGTGGGACTACATCGGCCAACCGCTGCCGAAGGATGTGCGCTCGGCTCTGCATAGCTTCCAAATCTGCCTCGATCAGCAGGCTCCCGTTGCTTGTGAATTGGCTGAGTTGCTTGCGCCAGAGGAGTTGCACGCGCTACGGGGGCGATTAGGGGTGTTGTTGCGTGGTGGTAAATATCCTGCACCCGGCGATGGTCCTAATGTGCCGTGGCCGCCGGTCTAAGTACATGCATCTATGTGGGTGATGTGCCTTGCGCCCCCCACGCAAGGTCAAAGCCGCTATGTCAAGACATAACTCTATTACCTAGAGGATGTACGCGGGCTTGAGATAGCTACGCTCGGCACGCAACGTTGTGCAGAGCGCATGGCTCTGATTGTCGTAAGGCAAGAGCATTACCATGATCAAGCCGTGTGCATCGGCGACAGCGCAGCGTGTGGCGATTAGCTCGACAATACCGATCTCAGTTTGGATCGGCAGGATCCGGCGCGGATAGAGCGGCGGGGTTCCGGCAAGGCGTTCACGCAGCATTGAGGGCCAACACGCCCGGATGAGTTGGGCAAGGGCATTGCTCGGCAGGCGAGCGAGAAACATATTGGTGGTGGCAGGTTCATGATGCAGACTGAGCCACTCGATGAGATAGCCTACCATGCCTTGCACAAACTGCTGTTCAGGCTGCATCTCGGCTGGTTCAGCTGATTCAGTACAGCGGTAGGTGGCATCTTGCTCAGCAGAGGGGATGGCCGCAAGCACATCGAAGATGTGTAGGGCAGGCGGGTCATACGAGTCAAGGCACTGCGAGACACTGAGCAGCAGCTCAAAACAGCCATTCCACGCCCGCACCATGCCTTGTGTCGTGAGCAGCACGCTCGGCACATCGGTGTGGTGCAAGATGTGGCTGATCTCTGGGGCGATGCCCGCATGGGGGCAGCGTAGGTAATGGGCGACATGGGCAACCAAGCCCGCCATCCGCCATACCTCATGGGCCTCGACTGGGCTAAGATGCAAGGCGGCGATCCACAGTTCGATGTCCTTGCGGGTAAAGGGCTGGCGGCCCGTCTCTTTGCGCGAGAGAACCGGCACCGACATTCCGCAGCGGCTGGACATCTGTTCCAATGTGACTCCGCGCTGGCGACGGAGCGAGCGAAAGGTGTCCCCTACTTGTACCCCATGATGGTCTGGAATTTGCATTGTAGCTTGTACTCCTTGTGCTTCAAGGGCGAAAATAAAGTGGTTCGGCGGTAGTTCCTGCCAGTACCTGTTGAAGGGTATGTTGACCAAGCATGCCGTGTGGTACCAACACCCACAACGACAACATCGGCGCAATTGGTTTGTGTGCGATCACAAATTCAAGGGTTGCCTGATTACTTTGCCAATATAGCATACTTTGGGCAATGGGCGTGGCTGTCGTTGTGGAATTGCTTAAGATGTCATTCAGGACGGCTTCCCACAGGCGCACAAATTCGTCGCCGTGCTTCTGTTTGAGCTGCACTAACAGGCGGCTGTAGTTCGGCTCTTGGGCGAGCGGAAGTGAATTGAAGTAGAAGTCGTGTAGCTGTTGGACGATCAATGCCTCCCAGCGCACACTGACGCGCTGTTGGAAGAGCGGCGAGAAGAGATAATCGAGCCAGTGGATCGAACCCGTTGAGCATTGACTCAGTCCGTAGAGGGCTTCCATATAGCCATTCCACACGCGCACGTAGCTAAGGCCGTCAAAGACGAGGGCTGGGAACGTCAGCGATTGCAGCCACGGGCTGGCAATCGCCCGCAGATCGCCCGGAAAGAGCGGGATGCTGCCCGGATCGGGGATGTAGCCGGCGATCATCAAGAGGCGTAGCGATTCCTCTGGATTCAGTGCAAAGATCGTGATCAATTGTTTGATGTCATCGCGGGTGAAGGTCATGCTCCCGCGCTCCTTGCGCGACAAGACCGAAGGGGTCATGCCAAGTTGCAGGGCGATATTCCGTTGAATGAGCTTCCGCTGAATCCGTAAGCGGCGGACTTCAGCTCCGACAGTTTTTGCAAAATCGTCCATATAATGATGTCGTTTCTAGGTAGGCGCAACGTGCAAGAGACACACACGGCTGGCAGATGCTCCACTGCGCTTGGGTTCTGTACGGTAGTACTCTTGTGCTGAGGAACACTGCTTTTATACCTCAGGCAAGTAGCGGTGCTATCGCGCACCAAGTACGTGATGGCTCCCCCCCATCAACGATCAACGGTATGCTGAAGCGCACCGGCCCCGCTTCGTGCCGCTCAGTTGCCAGTGGCAGGGAGGTACGCTTCATGCTCAGCATACCAAACATGGTCGGCGCAAATGCGAGTATTCACTTTTACCAAATCATAACTATTTCAGCAGCGGTTGCATCACTAACGCCATAACTTCTAATATATACCACCCCACAGAAGAATTTCTAGAGGCTAATTTGCGATTTTGGAAATTCGGGTAAGCAATTTTGCTAACCCATTGGGAAAGAAAATAGCACGGTAATCAACCATGCTATTTGCGCTTCTCTGTTATACAGCAAGTCTGGTAGGAAATGCAGTTTGTGGTAGTAATGTGTAAAACGTATTTTATGGGGCAGAGGCAGAGGTTTGGCCAATCGCAGAGTCCAGCACGCTGACGAAGGCTTGCATGTCGTTGTTCAAGTCGCTGATCTGATTGGCGACTTGGCTGCTCATCATTTGGGCATCTACATCGGAAGCACGCATACGCAGAATCTGCGCGGGCATGGCCTGCACGTTGGCGAGGATGTTCTCAAGCTGCGAGGTGATCCGCCCAATGTAGGTTTGCAGAGCTTGGGCACTGTCGCGCTGGCCGACCAGTGCCTTGTAGGTCTGCTCGAGCTGCTCGCGGGTGTACTGATCGGAGGTGTTCTTGATGCGTTGCTGGAGTTCACTGATGCGTTGATTCAAGCCCGCCAAGTTTGCGCGTTGGAGATACTGTTCGATCTGCTGACCTTTCTGCGCGAGTTGGTAGGATTGATCCACCAGCTCACGGGTCTGCGGTTCAAGCGTGGCTTGGAGCATGCGCCGCAGATCGCTACCGGCCTCCTCAATCGTCTTGCGAACTTCGCGCTCGGCTAGCTCGATCAGGGTGATCTTGTACAAAAAGGTTTGGCTGGTCAAGCCGCGCCGCTTGGTGCGGAGCTGTTGCTGCTCGATCAGCGTGCGATCTTGGGCGGCGAGCAGCACTGCCACGACATAGACCACCAGCCCAGCGAAGAACAGGCTGGGCGATACCAGCAAGCCGGTGAAGACTGCTACAGCCAGCACAGCGAGAAACAAGGGCTTGCGGGCTGCTGCCACAATGGTTCCCATACGCGCCTCCCTATCTGCCTAGAAAAAGGTTGCAATATCCCGATAGACTTCTTCAATCTCAGTCGCATTACTGTTGCTCTTGTAAAGCTGCCCGCCGGTCACTTCGGCCATTTGGCGCAACAGGTCAAGGTCAAGGCCGCCGGAGCCATAGGCAATCGTAAAGAGCTTGATGCTGCGCCCGCTCTCATCCTGCCCTAGCAAAGCCTGCAACTCTTCAGGGCGCGTGCGGCTCTTGTTATCCGCGCCATCGCTCAGCACTACCATCGCCCGAATCCGCTCGCCAGCCGGTGCTTGTTCCAGAGTTTGGTAGGCTTCGACTACAGTGTCTATTAAGCGTGTTCCGCCAAGGGCAGTTAAGCCTTTGATGCGGCTGAGTACTTCCTCGCGCTTGGGCCCGAGTGCGGTGAGTGGAGTTAGCTCAGTTGCGTTGTCGCTAAAGATGATGATGCCGACGTAATCTTCATCATCAAGCTGATTAATAAATACGGCTAAGGCACGCTTAGCATTCGCCAGCCGCCCCTCATCATTCATGCTGCCAGAAACATCCACCACAATCTGCACCTCAACCCGCTTCTTGGTTGCGCCCCAGACCTCCCGAATGGCACGAATGACATCGGCATCGGGGACTTCTAGCAGCGTGCGTGGCTCTTGCGGGTCAATCCCATTGGCGGCAATCAAGGGTGCACTCAGTGGGATGCTCGTATCGGCAGGGCGGTAGCCCAGCGATAGAGCCGTTTGCTGCTGCTCCGGCGCAAGTAGGTAGTCGCGGTATATGGTTGCTGCCTCCCGCAGTTCATCCGTCATCCATGAGGCATTGAGGATGGCGTAGGGGTTGTCTGTCCAGAAGGTTCCCTCGCGGGGATAGATCGCCACAACCGGCAGGGCAAGGTTGGGATACAGCGTTTGATTGTAGGCTTCCACCACAAGGTTCTCATACAGCACTGCTGCCGAGAGGTAGCCGGGCCCGCGCTTGAACATCTGCCGCCCAAAGAAGCCGGTGCTGCGCCCATAGTGGATCACGCCGGATTGCACCGCTTGCATCAGTTCGGCTACGGCGGGTGATTGAACATCCTCGATAGTCAAGCCGCGTGTTTTGCCAGTGGCAGCATAGGTGATGGCAATGATGCTGGCAATGCCACTGTTGCTGTAATCAGGGTGGGTGTGCCCAAACTGAAATGCACCCCACTCTGGGCGGCCAAAGTCGGCCCATGTTTTGCCACTCGCGGCGAGTTCGGCGATTTCAGTCCAGCCAATGGGTTGCTCCGGCCAGCCGAGGGCTTCGGCCATCGGCCGCCACATGCCAATCATCACGGGGCTAAGCACGAGCGGCGGGGGCGCATCCTCAGTCAGGCGTTGACCGCCGTGAGTGCTGGCCCAATCCTGATTGGCCAGCGGAACGAGAATGCTGCTCGCAGGACTCCACACGGCCGGTTGCTCGCGCCCGTCAAGGATTACCTGCATTGACTCGGTAGACCCCATCGGGATCGCCTCAACAAAGATTGGCTTGCCGGTGCTAGTCTGCTCGCGTTGGGCATTAAAGGCGGGGGTAACTGCTTCGAGCCACGCTTGCTTCTCACTCCCATAGAGCATCCGCACCACCACTGCATTCGCCGGTGGGCCGTTAGGGGTATCCCCCCCACAGCCGATGACGAGGCTGCTGAGCATAACAACGAACAGGATCAACGCGGGTATCCGACGAACCGGTATCATCGTATGCATGTGTTTGGTTCCTCCCTGCGCGAGCGCATTGATTGAAATAGGTATTGGCACAATCTGATTAACGGTAGTTCTGTCGCTCCCAGAAGGTGATCAACTCGCGGCTCACATCGCCTGCCGGAGTTTCGACAATTGCGCTAATATCACGCTGCAAGCCGTAGCTTGCATAGGTTTCAAAGGGGCTGCCGACTATATCAAGGCGCACCTGTGGATTGGCGGGGCGGAAACCATAGCGGGTGAGGGCGAGTTCTTGCATCTTCGGCGAGAGCAAGAACTCGCGGAACTGGATGGCCGCTTGGCGTTGCTCGGCCGAGACCCACGGCGCATTGAGGATCGCGTAGGGGTGATCGCTGAGGATGTTATTGGCGGGATAGTAGATTTTGGTTGGACCCCAGCGACCAGCGGCAGTTTCAATGCTCTCGATGGCAAGGTTTTCATACACCGTTACAAAGTCGTACTTGCTGGGCCCAAAGCGCACGACATCTTGCATCAAGAAGCCCGTGCTGCTAGGGAACTCGAGCACGGCCCGTTGGAACTCATCAAGCCACGCCTGAAAACTCGGATTGAGCACGTCTTGCACCTGTAAGCCCGACGTTTTGTTGTGATAGTGATACGCCAGCAGGACGAGGGTCTGGATGCCGCTATTCGAGGTGGAGGGGTCGGTCTGGCCAAATTTGCCCAAGCCCCACTCTGGCCGGCCAACCTGTGCCCAGCCTTGATCAGAGACAACGAGGCGGTGAATCTCATCCCAGAGCTGATTGGGGTTGTTGATGCCGAGCATGGTGGCGCGTTCTTCCCACGCCACCACCACCAGCGGGGTCAGCACGAGCGGTTGGGGGGCATCCGCGCCGCTAAAGTAAATATCGGTGTTTTTGCGGGCTTGCCACTCACTCCGCAGCAATTCGGTTTGGACGGAGCTGGCGGGGCTAGCGACGGTGGGGCGCAGATTACCCTGCACGATGCGGGTGACAATCTCGCGCGAGCCGACTGGCTCAAGGCGCACCTCGATGGGGCGGCCTTGCACACGCGGTTTGGTAGCGGCAAATTCGGCTGCAGCCGCTTTCAGCCACGCATCCTTCTCGCTGCCATACGCAATCGAAATCGTCACTGGCTCGCGGCCGGCGGCAGAATCGAGGATTCCGCCGAGTGGCGCACCCCCAAGCAGGGGTCCCTGTGTAAGCGTGATCACCGTGACGACAAGTGCAACGATCAAGTACAAGCCGGCGATGCTCTGGGCAATCCGTAACATACGCACTCCTTCTGGCTAGCTTTGGTTTCGGCTGTTGCCACTCCTACACACGGATACGGTAAGCGGTGGATCAAAGTTGCACCACACAGCCGCGACAAATCGTGTATGCTGTACGTATAGTATTATATCACTAGAGCTTATTCGGAGTAGGTAACAGCATACAAGGAGTAGTCTATGAAACGATCCTATCATTCGTTGCTGATGTTGATGATTATATTGGGGGGATTTATCCTCGCATGTGGCGGCTTGCCCGGTGGCAGTGCCGACACTCCACCTAGTAATGCGATCACGATCAGCATCGCCTATAGCCCAGAGAAAGAGGGGTGGCTTACCGAGCGGATTGCCACCTTTAATGCCCAGCGGAATCAAGTGAACGGTCAGCCGATCTTTGTCGAGGGGATCAACAAATCGAGTGGAGCCGCCCGCACTGAGATCAAGAATGGTCAGCTTGACGTAACAGTGTGGAGTCCGTCGGCTTCGACGTGGCTGGAAGTGCTCAAGCAGGAGAGCGGCAACGCGAATGTGGCTGTTTCGCATGAGCCGTTGGTACTTACGCCAGTGGTGATCTCGATGTGGCGACCGATGGCCGAAGCTCTCGGCTGGCCCAATGAGCCTATCGGCTGGCGCACGATGCTGGACCTGATCAACGACGAGCAGGGTTGGGGCCGCTACGGGCATCCCGAATGGGGTAAGTTCTCGTGGGGGCATACCGACCCAGAGATTAGCACCACTGCGCTCTCGACCCTGATTGCCGAGTTCTACGCGGCGACAGGCAAGCAACGTGGGCTGACTGCTGCTGATGTCACCTCTGAAGAATCGATCCAGTTCATCCGCGATCTGGGGCAGGGCATCAAGCACTATGGCTACAATACGCTCGTGTTCAGTGAGAACATGCGGAAATTCGGGCTGACCTACATCTCCGCCTTCCCGATGGAGGAGATCACGCTGATCGAATTTAACAAGAGTAGCCCGCCCGAACAGCTCGTGGCGATCTATCCGAAAGAGGGCACGTTTTGGCACGATAACCCCTTCATTTTGATGTCTAGTGCCCCTGATCTGGAGCAGCAGGCGGCGAAGGTCTTCTACGATTTCCTGCTAAACGAAGAGAGCCAGAAGCTGGCCATGAGCTTTGGCTTCCGCCCTGCTAATGTGAATGTGCCTATCGGCGAGCCGATCAGCCCAGCGTTTGGGGTGAATCCGCAGGGGGTGCAGACGGTGCTGGAAGTGCCCACGGCGGAGGTGCTGGTGGCAGTGAAGGATACGTGGAAGCAGAACCGCAAACGCGCCGACATTCTGCTGGTGATGGATGTGTCTGGCTCGATGGATGGTGAGCCGATGAGTACGGCGAAAGCGGGCTTGGAGAGCTTCTTGCTGCGCCTGCTGCCCGAAGATCGGGTGGGCTTGGTGATCTTCAACGACCAATCGCGCCTCGTTGTCCCGATGGCTCCATTGCGTGACAATCGCATCCCCTTGCAAACGTCAATCCGCGATATGTTTGCATTTGGGGGTACAGCCCTGTACGACTCACTGGCGATCAGTCGGGATGTGTTCCGTGAGCTACCACCCGCCGATGACCAGCGTATTCAGGCGATTGTGCTGCTTAGTGATGGGGTGGACAATGCGAGCCGCACTTCACTCGCGCAGATTGAACAGATGTATTACGAGTCGGGCATCAGCATCTTCCCAATAGCGTATGGCAAAGAGGCGGATATGGCTGCGCTCCAGCGCATTGCCGAATTCTCGCGCACGATTGTGGTGCAGGGCGATACGGGCGATATTGGCCAAATCTTCGAGAACCTGAGCCGCTACTTCTAGCCGCCGCTTGGAATTGATGCGGATTGGCAAGACGTGCCGCTAGGCACGTCTTGGGTGTGTCTGCGGCATTGGTTCATTCGCGCCGCCCCGCTGCTATTGCCGCCGCGTAAACGGGAGATACACGCGCTGGGTTGCGTTGGTGCGGAGTATGAGTTGCGCCGGACGTAAGGCCGGGTTGAGGCTGCGCTCCGCGAAGCGGATGTCGTTCTGGGCGTTGCCCTGCTGATCGAAATCGAGCGCGGTGCTGATTGGAATGGGTGTCCCGATCAGCGACGGCTTGATCCGCACGTACAACGTTGTAATGTTATATGTGCCCTGTAGCGGTGTGGTCGCGGCCGTAATCGTCAGGGTCAGCAAGCCATTTGCCGTGATGTTGGCTTTGACCTCCAAGCCGCTTGGCAGATCGGGCGCGAGCATAATGCCAGTCAAGGTTAGCCCATCGCTATTGACCAGTTCGACCAGATCAGGGTTGTAGCGCACTGCCACAAGCACCTGATTGGCTGGCTCGGTGCCGGTACTCATCCGCAGCGTGACGGGTGACGGCAAGGCGGGGGTGAGGGTTACGTCGGCGGGGGTGAGCAGCAGCGCGGGTGGGGTGGGCACACGCACACTGATCTGCGTGCCGGTTTGATGACTGATCCAGCCGCGCTCTTCGACATACGGCGTGAAGACGCTCTCAATCACGGTATCGTTCAGCGCGGGATCGGTGGGCACACTCGCCGCAAAGCGGAAGGTTGCCGTCTGCCCCCGCTCGACGCGCTCTTCCTGCATCACGATGCGATTGGCGCGGTTGTTCAGCCAGCCCTGCCCACCAGCCGTATAGAGCGGGCTACGGTGTTCGGGTTGGGCAAACGGATTATTCAGTGGAGGATTGGGCATACCGGTAGCAAGGCGCACGGTGGCATTGCCGGGATTGCCCGCCGTGTCGGGGTGGCGATACCACGTGGCGCGGCCCGTATTGCGGAGCACAAGCTCAAACGTCTGCGTGCCGGTGAGGGTCACGGTTTCGGCGGGGCTGCGGCGCACCACCTCGTAGCTGAAGGGGAACGGCTCGGCGGTGAAGAAGATGCCCTGCGAGGGCAGCCAGAATGAATTGCTACAGCCGGGTCCGCCAATCAAGGGCGTGAAGTAGGGGCGCAATTCGCCACTGCTATTCGGCGCAGTAACGACGAAGCGGAAGCTGCCCACCTCGCCGGGGCGCACCTGCTCCTCGCGCAATAAAATGCGCCGCCCAGAAGTATCGGCTCCCACCAGCCAGCCTTGTGCATTCTCGGCGGCAAACAGGGGGCTGAGGTGATCTTGATCGCGGAGCGGGTTGCTATTCCCGAATACGCCCGGCTCGCCGGTGCCGAGATAGATGTTGCACTGGGTTGGGCTGTTGCGATACCACGTTGCGCTGCCGGTATTGCGAATGCGTAGCTCCCAGATGGCTGTGTCGGTGATCCGCACGGGGGGTGTGCCAGAGATCGGGTTTTGGTCTACATAGGCATAGCTATAGCTTTGGGCTGGCTCGCGGGTGGGGCTAGGTTGGGTGGGGTTGGGGATAAACAGCTCGGCGGGCCCGTAGTAGCGTTGCACTATCGTCTGCCAGCTATCGCCGCGCAACGCATCTTCTTGCGTGCCCCACTGCGGCATACACGGCTGAAATGGCGAGGTGGCGCAGCGTTGGCGGGTATTCAGGTAAAAGATCGGAAATAGTGCACCATTGCGGTGTAGCACATACGCCCATGTTGCATCTACGGCTGCATCGCTGCTAGCTTGCTGCGAGCCGGGCACATAATACTGGTCGCAGGTGTTATCTACAATATCTGCGCCAATGTCTTTGCGCCGCTCGATCAGGATGTGCCGCCACGCATACATCTTGGCCGCAAGTGCGCCTGCCTTGAGCGATTCGGGGTGCCACGATGCAATCCACTCATTCGGCAGAACATTCTTGACATATTCACGGAACGGCACGACTTCTACCTGCAATACGGGTTTGCCAGCATCCAGCCACGCGGCGCACTCCTTGTGGCCAGTACGGGCAACCCGAATCGTGGCAGGCGGCACGAGCTGCGAAAGCTGTTGCAGCGTCAGCGGATCGAGTGGCGGCAGGTCGCGCTTGTCTGGCTCGCGCCCGCTATCGGCGGTGGGCAGGTCGGCCGTTTGCTGGATCGGGAGGCTGCCGAGTGCAACAGTGATGCGCCGCTCAATGCCGGGATAGAGGATAGTTCCGCTGAGGGTGCGTGTGCCGTAGCCGTGTGCCTGTATGGTTATGGTGACACGTTCATAGGGGGGGTGGATGGTGGGCACACTCAGGCGTAGTTCGCCATTGTCATCGGTCTGGGTGGAGATTTGGCGGCCATCTGCGCGTACCACCGTCAGCGTTGCGCCAATGATCGGCGTGGCGGTGCGGGCATCGCTGATGCGCCCCGTGATGGGCGTGGCGTTGTGCTCGGTTTGGGCGTGAGCTAGCCCGCCGTGTGTGCGGCCCCCGCCGCCTAGCGTCAACAGGCTGCCACTAAGCAGGAGCAGCAGCGCAAGGGTGATCAGCGTTTTAGGCATATGGCTCAACGGGCACTCCGGTGCGGGCGGTAAGCTCAGCCGCCCGCGCTAGCACAACCTCGTGTGGCACTTTCAGCACCCACGGCTCCGGCGTTTCGCGGTCTATTGGATAAAGATGCACCACCGCCGGATTGACGCGCCCAATCGCCGCAACGAGGGCATCCCACGCCGCACCGCGCACATTCTGGGGCATGCCTTCAGGCCCATCCACGAGGCAGGTCTGAATAATCAGCCCGCCCTGCTGAGCCATCTGCGTTAGCTCGGCCAGTATTGGCTCAAGGCGTACATTCGCGGCGGGGCGATCAATCGCCTGAAAGGTGGCTTCGTCGCCTGCATCTAGCTTCATCATCTGGAGATCACACAGGTCAATGCCCGCTCGCGCCCGCGGGCGGGTAATCAAGGTTGCCGATGAGAGTACGCCGATCTTGGCCTGCGGTTGCAGCGTGTCGCGCACCTCGCGGGCGGCTTGCACCACCTCTGGGAACTGCGGGTGCAGCGTCGGTTCGCCGTGCCCCGCAAAGGTGATCGCATCCAGATGGGGGTGTTGCTGCAATGCCTGTGTCAACTCTGCCCGGACGTGGGCAACGGTAGGGAAGGTGGTGCGCCGCCCGTGTTCGTCGCGGGCTTGGTCAATCAATTCGGTGGTATCGCCACATTCGCAGTAGACGCAATTGAACGAGCAGACTTTGCGCCCGACGGGGAGCAGGTTCACGCCGAGCGATAAGCCGAGCCGCCGCGAACGCACCGGCCCATAGATAATTCCGGGATACATAATCAAAGCTGGCATTGTTTTGCGCTCATTTCCAGTCCGGGTGTGTTGGTTGTTCGTCACTTCTAACGATTATTGTAGTCCAATTTAGCAATTTGGCGAGGGCTACAGGATCATCTGTTGGAGCATTGGGAGCGTTGGGTCCGTCTGAACCCTAGCGCAGAAGCTGATCGCTGAACCTACTCAACCACCGGCAACTGGGCGAACGTTTCGGGCGGCACGTCGAGCACCTGCTCAAACATCCAGCCTTCGGTGCCATCGGGCAGCAACACCTTGTACCAGCCGGTATCGGTGCGCCCTTGCAGCAGCAGCGTCGAGCCAGCCAGCATGATATTGACAATCTCGAAATCGGTGCTAGGCCCAGCACGGACATTCGCATTGACGACGACCAAGCCCGGAAACTCAAGCGCAACGGGCGCAGGCGTAGCGGTTGGCGGTGGTGCAGGCGAGGGCGTGACTGGGGTGACACTTGGTAGACGAGCCAGCGTAGGGAAGGGCGAGGGCGTAGGCGGTAGGGCGGCATCAATGTATTCGCAGGCGGCGAGGATGCCTAAGCCCAGCCCGACACAGCCGATCAGGATGATGTGGCGGAGTTGGCGCGGCAGGACAATCATGCAGTGGATGCCTTTCCCCTTGATGGCGTGAATATGGTGCGGGGCGGGGTTCTTTCGAATTCTGTATGAGGCATACGAAAGCGATATATTGCAACTCCCGCGCTGCATCAATCATTGCTTCGATTGTACCCGACTGCGAGAGATCGTGCAAGCCGTGCACGCCTGCTGCCCCAGCAATAGCTTATCCGCTGCCTGCCCCTACCCGCGCTGCCTCGCGCCTTTGCCCATCCAGCTTTGCCCCCTGTCACCTGACACCTGCCCCTCCACGCTGCCCCTACTCCCCTCACCCGCCCTACCCCCTGCGCCACTAGTGCGCGGGCGTGCAGCATATCGTGGGCATTCACTGGGCGCAGCGCGGTGGCCGCAACCGTCACTACCGCGATGGTCTGCCCATCCAGTGTGCCAAATTCGACTTCGTAGGCGGCTCCAGTAGCGTAGCAATGCACTACCGTGCCGACATCACCGGCCTGCAAGCCTGCATCGGGCAGGTTGTGCAGCAGCACAATCAGGTCGTGTTCAGCAATCATCGGGATCAGCCTTTCGTTGGGTAAGCCGTCACAAGGCGTGGTGCAGGCTGCGCGGGTTCCACGATCCATTACTACCCACATCCGTGCTGTGTGTCCATTGGGGCCCGTTAGGGGGCCTTCAAGGAGATATTGTACGCCATGTGCGGAAACTGTTGTGGCGTGGATCGGCAGAGTCTGGGCAAGGGCAAGCAGGTCGGTGCGGAGCAGGGACCATATGTCTCGGGTGTAGCCCTGTGCGAGAAAGAAGCCCGCCTTGCCCCGCGGGTGGTCAGGATTGAGCAGGTAGCCCGTCAGCTTCTGTTCCTCGACGATGGCATCGTCCGCATTCGGAAGTTTCGCTGGCTGTCCTCTTCGCGTTCTCCGTGCGCTTCGTACTCTGCGTGCCCTGACCCCTAGTCCCCTGCACCTGCCACCTTGCCAAGCACCCGTGCCAGCCCATCAGTGTACTTCTGCTGATTGGCGTGCCCGATGGCAGTGTAGAAGTCGGCGGCAACCTGCATGAGCGGTGCTGCCTGCGCCAGCTCGCCTTGCTCTTCATAGAGCAAACCGAGGTTCCAGCAAGCGTTTGCCTCACCCTTCCGGTCGCCGATCTCGCGCACGATCACGAGTTGCTGCGCGTAGTAGGCAATCGCTTGCGGAATCGCGCCAAGCTGCTTGGATGCGATACCCAGATTGCCCAGCGCGTTGCCTTCACCACGCCGGTCGCCTAGTTCGCGGGCAAGGGCCAGCCGTGCTTCGTAGAACGTGATCGCTCGCCGCACATCGCCCAAGGTGAAGTGGGCACTGCCCAGATTGCCCAGCGCAGTGCCTTCGCCACGCCGGTCGCCCAGCTCGCGGCTGATGTCCAACGCCTGCTCGTGGTACAGGATGGCCCGCCGCGCATCGCCCATGTTTTTGTACGCGATGCCGAGATTGCTTAGCGCGGAGCCTTCGCCGCGCCGGTCGCCTAGTTCGCGGGCAAGGGCCAGCCGTGCTTCGTAGAAGGTGATTGCCTGCCGTGCATCGCCTAAAGCGGCGTGGGCACTGCCCAGATTGTTCAGGATGCTGCCTTGGGCCTGCGTATCGCCTAGCTCACGCATTACGCCGAGAGCCTGCTCATAGCAGGTAATCGCCTGCCGCGCATCGCCCAAAGCGGCGTGGGCACTGCCCAAATTACCTAGCGCGGAGCCTTCGCCGTGCCGGTCGCCCAACTCGCGGGCAAGGGCCAGCCGCTGCTCGTGGTAGGTGATTGCCCGCCGCGCATCGCCTAAAGCGGCGTGAGCCGTGCCCAGATTGTTCAGCATGCTGCCTTGGGCTTGCGTATCGCCAAGCTCCTGCATCACAGCCAATGCCTGCTCGTGGTAGGTGATCGCCTGCCGCGCATCGCCCAAAGCGGCGTGGGCACTGCCCAGATTGCTCAGCGCATTGCCTTCCGCCCGCTTGCGTCCCAGCCGCCGCGCCGCCGCTGCATGCGCCTCAAGCTGCGGGATGCGCTCCGTCTGTAGGTGGTAGCGTAACGCTCCCGTAGCTACGGTGACATCGGCCATGACGAGGATCAACTCGTCACATTCCGTATCTGCGGTCCCCTCGCCCTGCCCCAGCAGCCACGCCCACACTGCATCGGTCTGCGGCCGCTCCTGATCGAACAGCGCAAGGGCTGCTAATTGGTTCCCAGCCTGATACAATTGAGCCGCGTGGTACATCAGATGAGCGTAGTAACGGGTGTGGCGCAGGCGGGCTTCGCGCTCGACGGGGGCGGGCATGCGTGTGCGCCCGTAGGCACGCAGCAGGTCGGGCTGGGTGTAGCGGGCGGTGTCCGCGTCATAGTGCAGCAACGAATGCCGCACCAGCAAGGCGAGCGTATCGGCGAGCGCGTCCTGCGTGGTTGGTTCGATGACCGCAAGTGCGGCGGGCAAGTCGAAGCTGCCCACAAACACTGCTAGCTGGGCGAAGGCCTGCTGGGCGGGGGCGGGCAGGGCGGCGTAGCTCAACGCCAACGCTGCCGCCATGCTGGCCGCTGGGTCATGCGGGTCGCCATCGGGGTCGGCAGAGTGGTGCCGGTGTTCGGCAGCTAATTGGGTCAGATAGTGGGCAACAGCGTAGGTTTCATCGGCAGCGAGCAGCGCGGCACTCACGCGCAGGGCGAGCGGCAGGTAGCCACACCGCCGCGCTAGTTCGGGGGCGTGGTCGCCAATGCGTGGGCACATTGCCAGCAGCAGGGCTTCGGCATCGGCAGGCGCGAGGCGGTCAAGGTTATGTGTCATCATCCTCTCCAACTCGATATGGGCACGGCGTGTGAATATCAAGGCGCAGCTCGGCAAGGCGGGCAGAAGAGGTTGCGATAGCTGTAACGTGGCTTTGCTTCCGCAGGTGGGTTGTGCTCATTGGGTCGGCTCCAGCGCAACGTGAAAGGCTGATCGTGTGATCAGTATAGCATAGCATAGGTATCGGGGGGTAGGTGCTAGGTGTTAGGGATCAGGGGTCAGGTGCTAGGTGTTAGGTGGCGGGGGTCAGGGAAGGCAGACCACGAAGAACACGAAGGGCACGAAGAACGCGAAGGGTGGTAGGGGCAGGGGACGGGAGCGCGGCGCGGGTGAGGGGGCAGGTGGCAGGTGGGCGTGAGGGGCAGTGATCACAGATGACGAAGCGTGAACCGCGCCTTCGCGCTCCAACCCTTTATTCCTCACCAGCAAGCCCAATGCCTGAGGTGTCGCAGCGTATCTGTGGCGGGGGTGCAGCCTGTGGTGAAACAATGACCACCAAAAGGAGATGGTCGGGGTGAGTGGATTTGAACCACCGACCTCCGCGACCCGAACGCGGCGCTCTACCAGTCTGAGCCACACCCCGATATAGACATGATGTTGCTGGTGCCGAAGGTGGGACTCGAACCCACACGGAGTCACCTCCACCCGGGTTTGAGCCGGGCCCGTCTGCCAGTTCCAGCACTTCGGCACTAACTCTGAGATTATAGCGGATGCTGGAGCCGGTGTCAAGCAGCCCGTTCCCCTGTAAAATCGCCTCTTGCCAAATCATCCTGAGTGTGCTATACTCTACTTTCGTAAGCGGGAATAGCTCAGTTGGTAGAGCGACACCTTGCCAAGGTGTAGGTCGCGAGTTCGAGCCTCGTTTCCCGCTCCATTTTGATGATAATAAGCAAACCGACGTGTCATCGTCGGTTTCTTTATGTAGGGTAAGGCTGGCACAAGCAGCCCCCTGTTGACAACATAATCAGGAGCAAAACGGCGTTATGAGTACCCCGATTCAGCTGGAAGCGCAGTTGCGGACTGTTCGTGGGAAGGGTGTCAGCCGTCTTCGACGCGAAGGCATTCTCCCCGCTACCGTGTATGGCAAAGGCCGCGAACCGCTAGCAATCCAGATTAATGAAAAGGATTTTCTGAACACCTACCGCAAAATTGGTCACTCGGTCTTGGTGGATTTGAAAATTGATGGGCGTGAAGGCTTCAATGTTTTTGTGCATATGCTGCAACGCCATCCCGTCAGCCGTGATATTATTCACGCTGATTTCCGCGCCGTAGATGCGGATCGTCCGGTGCGGGTGAATGTTGCGCTGGCGTTGCAGGGCGTGTCGCCGGTGGTAGCCCGCGGTGATGCGATTGTCAATCAGATGATTTCATCGGTGCGGGTGCGGGCACTGCCCGCTGATATGCCACCTGCGATGCCTGTGGATATGACCCGCGTAGTGCGCCCCTCGCAGGTGGTGCAGGTAAAAGATCTCCCCACGAGCGATAAATACGTCATCGAGTCTGAGCCGGAATTGATCCTGATTTCGCTGACGGGAGTCAAGCGGCGCGGTTAGTGGCTCCTTCGAAGACGAAAGGCTGGGCGGCATTTTGCATGAGTGCCGCCTGTCTCGGTACGATCTGAGCGTGGCCTGCTGAGTTGCTACCAGAGATTGAAGGCCATTCCCACGAAGTAGACCAGCGTTAGGGCGGCGGCAGCGAGCAGTACCCATTGCAGCCGCACTGCACGCTGCAACACCGTCCGCGCATCGGTGGTCAAGTTGGGGTGGCTCAGGATCGTAGCTGAGATGATCCAGAAGCCCAAGCCCATGCTGATCGCGCCGAGCGAGGGAATGCCCCACAGGAACGGCTCTAGCCAGACATTCAGGCCTGACCCGATGACCCCCGCGAGCAGCAAGGTTAGGCAGATTATCAGGGTGATGGGGGTGCGCCGGGCCAGCAGATACGCAAACTGATCGGCGGTGCGGAGATTCTTCGACCAGCCTTCCATCACGTTTACCATCTGCCCGATGCGACTTGGCGCATCTTCCGGTGGCCCACTCGCTGGTGTGGGCAAGGCTTGGGGGGCAGGATGGTGTTCGGAGGTAGGTTCAGCGGTTTGGGGGTTAGGTTCCAGCATAGATACGACCTTTCCAGAGCACGCCGTGTCCAGAAGCGACGAGCCACGCACTGCGGACGAGAATACCACTGTAGGCCATGATGCTCAATGACCAGAGCAGGCTATAGGGCCATGCCAAATGATATAACTGGTGCAGGATCAGGGCCCGTAACACGAGTGCCGCAAGCACTGTTCCCAGCCCAATTAAGAGGGCAAGCAGGCTACTGAGATGGAACCCCATCTGGCCCACGTAGATCACCGTTGTGAGCAGGAGCCAGAATGGTAAGAGAGCCAGTGCAAATTGCACCGTGCCCGCCAGAAACGCTCGCCAGCCCGCGCTGCGAAAGCCGGCACAGGCATTTTTGGTCAGCCCCTCAAACACTTCGCTCCGGCTGGTATACATTCGTACTCGCACGGCAGTACAGCCCAATACGACGGCCACCTGTGCGCCGGACTCACGCAGGTGGCGGGCGAGCCAGACATCCTCTAGCACCGCAGATCGCACGGCGGCATGCCCATCAATAGCGGCGTAGCATCGCTGACGCACCAGAATGCATTGCCCATTCGCCATCACCTCGTGTGTGTGGGCATCATCTGCGGCGACGCGCTGGAAGGGGTAGGTGGCATAGATCATAGCCCGGAAGGGCGGCAGCAGCAGCCGTTCCCAGAAGCTCCCCAATTCGAGAAAGGGAAAGACACTGACAACATCGCGCTCTTGGGTATGGGCATACTCAAGCAGAGCTAGCAGCAGCTTGGGCTGGGCAGCGGTATCCGCATCCAAAAAGACGAGCCACTCGCCGCTCGCTGCCTGTGCCGCCTGCTGACACGCCCACGCCTTGCCCGTCCAGCCGGATGGCAGTCCTGTGCCCGATAGCACCCGTAGGTGCGGATATTGCGCGGCATACTGGGCCAGAATATGCGGGGTCGCATCAGTTGAGTGGTCATCAATCACAATCACTTCGTAGTTGGGGTAGTGTTGGTTCAGCACTCCATCGAGGCAGCGTGCAATGCAACGTGCTTCGTTGCGGGCGGGAATAATGATGGAGATCCGCGGCGTGTGTTTGGGCGGGTTCGGATCGGGCGACAAATGGGGCAATGCCCGCGTTGCGCGGTACTCGCGGAGGTGTCCGTAGAGCGTAAACAGAGCTAGCATGATGATCACAGTAAATAGCATATACGCCTCTTTCATGCGCCCAGTGCGGGTATCCTACAAGTATTGTAGGGAGAATTGAAACAACCGTCAATCAGTCGCGCAATCTTGACGGGCATTGGCGCGGGCGCGTGGGGCGCAACAGCGTAGCGTAGCCCTGCCGCACGCAGCAGCGGATCAAGCCATGCGGTATCATCTGACGTAAGGGCTGGCGATGGTGGGTTGGTGCGGCTCACCGGAATCCGATCCGCACGCTTCGAGATAGGGGGCTATGCCTGAAACCGGATCGGCATTGCTTCCCCCGATCCTGCGCTTACACTTCCGGCAAGCCGAGCTTTCGGCGCAGCTCGTGTACTTTCTGCTCAATCATTTGCTTATCACGCACCTGTTGCAAGGGGATGTCGCGGAAGTTGACATATTGGCTGAAGCGTTCTTCATACAGGCGGAGCGTCTCTTCGTAGTTCTTGAGCTGGGTTTGCCACGCCGGCACATCGGCATTGCGCGTATCCAGCAGGATTGGCTGGTGTTGTTCGGTTGCCCACGCCACCGCTTTAGGCTGAGATTGCCCGCCCGCATAGTAGGCAAGCGCAAAGTTATCGGCGTGGCTGGCTGAGATGATCGGGTGCTGCTGGGCATAGCGGCTGGGCACGATGCGGGCCACGTAGCTGGCGACATCGAGCACCCGTGCGTAGCCATCCTGCTGGGCCGTGCCATAGCCCGCGAGAGCTTCAAGCAGCGTCTTGGTGAACAGGCTGAGGGGATCGCCGCGCAAGATGTGCGATAGTTCATCCTGCCGTGAAGAAGCGAGCACCACGCGCCCGCCACCCTGCCCCAATTCATTCAGCACCGTAGCTGGCAGAGCTGGGGCCAATGCCCCCCCAGTCGGCGACTTCAGGGTGACTTGCCCGCCCGCGTGGCAACAATCGAGTAGCACCAGCAGGCGTTGCGCTGGAATGGCGCGGAGGGCCTCGCTCAGTTCGGTTTCGGCAAGCGCAGTCGTTGCTAGATTCTGGAGATCATAGCCGTGTGTCAGGAAAGAGAAGTGTGGTGTAGCCACCCCGTGCCCAGAGAGATACACGACGACGGTCGCCTGCGGATCGGTGCGGGCCCACTCCGCCACATGGGCCAAGCCGTTCAGCACGCCAGCGCGGCTTGCCTGCGCGTTGGTCAGCACCTGCACCTGTGTGGGTGGGTAGGCGCAGCGAGCCGGATCACGCAGGAATGCTGCAACCTGTTCTGCATCGTGCACCGTAGTGGGCAGATCGGCTCCCACTCCTCCTACTAGCGCATAGCCATGGGTGAATAGCATTGCTTATTGTCCTCGCTGGTGTACCTTCAGGCCCGATGATGGCGGTAGTGATACATGGGTTTTGGTATCAATCTCATCGAAGTGTTGGACGAGCTGTTCACGCAGCTGCATACTCTGCAACTCTAGGCGGCAGGCCCACAGCAACCAGAACACGGGCACATCGGCTAGTGGAACGTGGGCATGGATTGCCTGTTGCAGGTGATCCAGCCGCCGCTCAATCTGCCACACATACTCATACTTGTCGAGGATTGACTCGAGCTGCTCAGGGCTAAGCAACGCGCTCCACTGTGCCACCGTCGGCAAATTGGGCAAGCGCAAGGCGGGGAGCGGGAGTTCGATTTGCATCCGCAGCTGAGCCATGCGCTGGGCAAGTATTGATTGTTCTGCGGATGCAACCGCCGCTTGACGCATCAGCGTGCAGTGGAGTTGTTCAAGGTGCTGATACTGTGCCTGCTGGTGCTGCAACCGAACTCTGCGGTCGATCAGCAAATTCGCCATAGGCAACACTTCTCCTTTTGTTCATTATAGTGACATGCCCCCCACTCTGGCAAGCCCTGAGTGAAGAAATAATTTTTCATGGTTATCGCATGCACACCGCGCAAGCGCAGTAGGCATGCTACGATACACGTAGCAGAGTAGTTGAAGTAGCGCGTAATTCTGGTGATCCATTGATCTCGGCGGCCCTGTAGTACAGACTGCTACCTACAGGGCTAATAGAAATGAGATGCATACCTCAAAAGAACCACAAATTGGCCCCAATGCAATTATTCAGAGCGTGCGTGTGTTACAGCAACGCTACGGCAATAGTGCCACCACGGCTCTGCTGCACCAGAGTAGCCACCCAGCCCTGCGCCACCTGCCTGAGGCCCTCCCAGAAACAATGGTTCCGGAAACGCTGTTTCATGCACTAGTTGCTGAGCTAGAGCAACAACTTGGGGCTGCGCCTACCGCCGAAATCCTAGAGCAGGCGGGCAAACAGACTGCCGACTACCTGCTGGCCCATCGCATCCCGCGCCCCTTCCAGGCGGTGGTGCGCCGCTTGCCAAAACGGGCTGGGCTGTGGCTATTTCTGGTGGCGATCAAGCAGCATGCATGGACATTCGCGGGGAGTGGCAGCTTCAGCACCGCAGGCATTCTCGCCGCCCCAACTCCCTCGCTGCACCTAAGCCTGCCACCAATAGCGCGTGCACCCGTAGCCGCATTCTATGCGGGAACCTTCCGCCGCCTCTTTCAAGCCCTGATCACCCCTGCTTGTCAGGTGGAACTAGGTGCATGGGAAGCCCCCGTTGCGCCTGCCGAGAGCTATGTGAAATGTTTGTATCTGTTGCATATGATGCCCGCCAGAAAGGAACAGACCTCATGCGTATCTTGATGATTCAGCCCAATTACCATGCCGGTGGAGCCGAAATCGCCGGGAGCTGGCCCCCCAGTTGGGTCGCCTATATTGGCGGCGCACTCAAACAGGCCGGCTTTGCCAATATGCGCTTTGTAGATGCGATGACCGATGATTTGAGCGACGAGCAGGTAGCTGAGATTATCCGCACTAATCGGCCCGATGTGGTGCTGGCCACGGCGATTACCCCGATGATCTACAAAGCCCAAGATACGCTGCGCCTTGCCCGTGAAGCCCAACCCTCAGCCAAGCTGATTTTAGGCGGCATCCATCCCACCTTTATGTATGCCCAAGTGCTGACTGAAGCACCATGGATTGATTACATCGTGCGGGGCGAGGGCGAGGAGATCATCGTCAATCTGATGCAGGCTATCGCGGCGGGCACCGATTTGGAAGAGCGTGGCCACATCAAAGGCCTAGCCTACATAGCGCAGGGCCAAGCGGTGGCAACCCCCGCGCACCCACCCATTGCTAATCTCGATGACCTTACCCCAGATTGGAGCCTGCTTGATTGGAGCAAATATATCTACATTCCGTTGGGCACACGCCTTGCCGTGCCCAACTTCGCACGCGGTTGCCCGTTCACCTGCCGCTTCTGCTCGCAGTGGAAGTTCTGGCGACGCTACCGCACCCGCTCGCCCAAGAAATTCGTGGATGAGATTGAGACGCTGGTGCGTGATCATGGGGTGGGCTTCTTCATCCTTGCCGACGAAGAACCGACGATCAACAAGAAGAAGTTTGTCGCCTTGTGCAACGAGCTGATTGAGCGTGGCATGCCCGCCAAAGTGCAGTGGGGCATCAACACCCGCGTGACCGACATTCTGCGCGACGAAGCCGAACTCGCGCTCTATCGCAAAGCGGGGATGGTGCATGTCTCGCTGGGCACCGAAGCCGCCAGCCAGATGAACCTTGACCGCTTCCGCAAAGAGACCACGATTGAGCAGAATAAGAAGGCGATCCAGCTACTCAAGCAGCATGGCATCGTGGCCGAAGCCCAATTCATTATGGGCATGGAGAATGAAACGCCCGAAAGCATTGAGGAGACCTTCCGGCTTACGCTGGATTGGGACCCCGATATGGCCAACTGGACGATGTATACGCCATGGCCCTTTGCTGAGCTATTCGAGGAGCTAGGGGATCGCGTTGAGGTGCGTGACTACTCGCGCTACAACTTCGTCACCCCGATTATGAAGCCGGATAACATGGAGCGCGAAGAGGTGCTGAAGCATGTGCTCAAGTGCTACGGCCGTTTCTACAGCCGCAAAGCCCTCGCCTATCCGTTCATCCGCGATCCGTACAAACGCCGCTATATGCTCGGCTGTCTAAAAGCCTTTGCAGTTACCACCTTTACGCGCCGCTTCTATGATCTTGGGCGTGTGCACCAGAAGGGCCTGCAAACAACAATTGATCTCGGCTTTGATGATACGCGCATCCTGACCCGTGATCAGATTTCTACACTGGCGACAGATCGCCCAGAGATGCTCGCCGATATGGAATTTGGGGCACGCAAGGTGGTGCCGGGCCCCCGCGAGCTGCACGAGGACCAGCCCGATCTGCCCGATCAGCCGTCCCAGCCAACCCAACCGACAATCGCCACGCTTGAATTTATAGACAAAGAGGAACTCAACGTATGAGCCAACTCCCTGTGATTACGCCGGAACTGTTGCATCGCTACAACCGCCCCGGTCCGCGCTACACGAGCTACCCGACGGTTCCGGCATGGGCGGATGGCTTCACCGCCGCCGATTATGTGCAGGCCTTGGAGCAGGTGGCCCAGCAGCCCGATGCGCCACTCGCGCTGTATGTGCATCTCCCGTTCTGTGTCGAACGTTGCCACTACTGCGGCTGCAACGCCACTGTGACGCGCCACGCGCATGTGGTAGATACGTACCTTGACCGGCTGGAGCAAGAGGTCGAGCTTGTGCTGGCCCACGTCGGGCATGGGCGGCGCGTGGTCGAGATGCACTGGGGCGGGGGCACGCCCAACTTTCTTGATAATGAGCAGACACGCCGCTTGCACGGCTTTCTGGCGCGGCACTTCGCATTCGATCCGCGTGCCGAGCTGTCCGTCGAAGTTGACCCGCGCATCGCCTCGCCGGAGCAGTTTGCGGTCTATCATGCGCTCGGCTTCCAGCGGGTCAGCTTGGGCGTGCAAGATTTCGATCCGGCGGTGCAGCAGGCTATTGGGCGGATCCAGCCCGAAGAGCAGACCTACGCCAGCTATGCTGCGTGCCGCGAACTCGGCTTTGCGAGCATCAACCTTGATCTGGTGTATGGCTTGCCAGAGCAGAATGAAGCCACCTTCCAGCGCACCCTAGAACGCATCATTGCACTTGCACCAGATCGCATTGCTACCTTTGCTTACGCCCACGTCCCATGGGTACGCACCAACCAGAAGTACGTAGACGTGACCCACCTGCCCGATGCGCCAACCCGCATGCGCCTCCTGCATATGGCTATCGAAATGCTCGAAGCGGCGGGTTACATCTGGATTGGTTTGGATCACTTTGCGCTGCCCGATGATGATCTGGCGATAGCCTTGCAGGAACGCCGCTTGCACCGCAACTTTATGGGCTACACAGCGCGGCGCATTCCGCATGTGTTGGCCTTTGGCATGAGTGCGATTGGCGATCTCGCCGATACCTACGTGCAGAATGATGCCAAGCTCGGCAGCTATCAAAAGGCGGTAGATGCGGGGCAGTTGCCAGTGGTGCGCGGGCATCGCTTGACGGCGGATGACCGTCTGCGCCGCCTTGTGATTAACCACCTGATGTGCAATCTGGAGTTGCCGGAGAGCTTATCGCTCCCCGAATTTGGGGCAACGCTCTCGGACTTGTTGCCTGATCCGATGGCTCAGATGGATACGTTTATCGAGGAGGGGTGGCTCAGCGTAGAGGACGAACGGCTACAGGTGACGACGTTGGGGCGGTTCTTCCTGCGGAATATTGCGATGGCATTCGATGCCTATTTCGATCCGGCCGAGCGCAAGCCACTCTTCTCGCGCACAGTGTAGGCCACGCGCAGGTGTCAGGGACTAGGTGCTAGGGGTCAGGGATAAGAGCATGCGGATAGGTGGTGGTTCTGGCTACAAGCCTCTCGCCCCATTGCCCTGACCCCTAGTACCTGACCCCTAGTACCTAGCCCTTAGCTTGGCAGATCGTGCAGGAATTGGCGCACCGTCTCGCGGAAGCCTGCCGGATCGCGCCACGAGAAGATGTGCCCACACTCCGCATCAAAGATTAGGCGGGCTTTCGGTAGCGTCTCAGCCAGCAACGTACCCTGCTCCGCCGCGACGAAGGGGTCCTCGCCGCCTTGAAAGATCAGCGTCGGAATAGTGATGTTGGCAAGGCACGGCACAACTGGCCGACGCGAGGCTTCGAGTAGCTCGACCACATGTAGCAAGCCAGCGTTGAGTGTGGGCCACCAGTCGGCTCCATGCTGCTTAGCGAGGTAGGCATCCCACGTCGCCGACATATGCGCGACACTGTCGCGGTGGGCGGCGAGGGTCTCGGCCCCCACATAGGCAAAGACGCTATCGAGGATCAGGGCGGCGATCCGTTCGGGCACGTGACAAGCCGCATTCATGGCTGCTACGCCCCCCGCACTCATGCCAAAGACGGGCACGGCCTGCTTGGGAAAGAGCTTCGTAAATGCATCGGCAAGGCTCTCGCCCTGCACGCTGAAATACTCCTCGCTAAACAGGTACGCCGGATGTGCCGAATGCCCGTGCCCCAGCAGATCGAAGCTATACACCGTATGGCTATCGGTAAAGCGTTGTGCGAGCCGCTCTTGGCTGCTGGCGGTCATGGTGTGGCCGTGCAGCAAGACGAATGGTGTGCCGTGTCCAGCGCGGATGTAGGCTAAATGGCCGTGGCGGGTATCTACTGTTTCCATAAGTATGTTGCTTTAGCTATTTGGCCGCAGACGGTGCCCGACGCAACGTCCTTGCGGTGTATTGTAGCATATTGGCTTGGAGGGCGTGGCGCAGCTGCGAAAGCCGTGCCGCCTACACGGCGCACCTGATTCTGTCGCACCCACACCAGATCACGGGCAGCTACATCTCGCCGTAAATCTCCAAAAGCTCGCGCCATTCGCCCTGAAGCTCATCGCGGCGGGCGGCATAGAACAGGTGGTCAATGCCGTGTTCATCGCGGTAGACCAGATCAACTTGGCTCCGCATAGGGCGCAGGTAGCCAATGTTGCCCCACCAGCGCACGCTCATCTCATCGAGCGGCAAATCTTGTAGATACATCCGGGCCGCATACTCGCGCACCGTGCCAGCTTTAATATCTTGCATTCGCCATGGCGCACCGCTGCTGTCCCCCGTCCGCAGATCGCGGAACACATAGCGCCACTCGGCGGTATCATCGGGGGCGGCACTCACCACCTCAATCCCAGTGCGCGGGCGGGGCACGCGGATCATCCCTAGCCAAGCATCTGTGAGCTTACTCTGGGGGACGTGGCGGTACTCTTGATAGTTGTTGCCATCTTTGTCGCGCATGGCCAGATCAAAAAGCACCTGCCCGTGCTCATCGGTGTAGATACGCCACAGCCCGCCACGCCCACGCCAGCGATACTGGCGTTCGCCCCATGGGGTTGCCAGTTCGGGGAGCTGGTCGAGTTCATCGAACGTACTCACTGTGCCTGGAATGAAGATCGAGCTAGAATGGTTGCTGTGATCGGTGTGGCTCATTGGGTTGCCATTGCTGTGGCCATTGCCACCCGTGCTGTGCCCATTACCGCTACCGCTAGCCCCGCCGCCATTGCTGCTGTGTGCGCCGTTGCCCCCATTGCCGGCACTGTCGCTGTGTTCGACATAGTGGAGTTCTGGCTCGAACTCCTCGGCGGGGCGTTCACTCAGCAAACTGGCCCACTCTTCGCCTAAGCCCCAGTCAGACACGCCATAGAACACACGCTGCACAACCCCGTTGCTATCCCGATGTACTAGATCATACTTCACGCGGTTGCCCTGCCGATAGGCACGCCAGACCCCGAACTGCCCGCGCCAGCGCACTTGGCTATGCAAGTCTACGCGCTTCTCACGCAAGTCTTCGTGGCGGGCAATGGCATAAGCCCACAATCCTTGAGCCTTGTCGCGGGTCACGCCAGCTGTTGTGCGGAGATCACGTACTTCGTAATACCACGTATCGCCACGGAGTTGGGCATCCACCACCTCTACGCCACTATGGGGCAGCTCCAATGGCTGGGATGTATCCTCAAGCTGCCCATCCTCTGCTAAAGCCCGCCGACAGAGCTGCATCACTTCGGCTCGGGTGGCGGGCACGGTTGCATTGGCACGGCGCACATAAATCACGCCATCATTGCCAACGTAGGGCGGCAAGCCGTCTGCCCGCACCTCAACGCGCACAATGTCGCGCCCTTCGTAGTTGAGCAGTTCCAGCGAAATATAGGGCTGCTGTTCGAGGTTCTCGTGGACACTCTGGCGCAGCAGCTCACTCACCCGATCAGGTCGCTCTACGCCACTCACCTGACCGCCCGGCTCTGAGCCAACGATCAGCACCCCGCCGCCTGCATTGGCTAGGGCGGCGATATCCTTCCACAGCTCACGGATCGCTGGTTCCATCAGTGCGCCCGTGCCGACGCTCCGCAGAATCTGGCGTTCAGAGACGGCTCCAAAGCGCAGGGCATCTACTTCCCAGAGCTTTTGATCACGCTTGGGCACACGCACGCGCTCAAACTCATCGCTCGCAAACAGATCGCGCAAGGCCTCGAAGCTCGCTTCGGGCAGCAGCATTTCGACATAACGATCTCCAATGCCCTGCCGATGGCTGATGTGTAGCTCACTATCGGGCAGGCGACGCAGGCGGTGAGCATCGCTGCCTTGAATGCAGAACATGCGCCGCTCATAATGTTCCGTCTTGCCATTGTAGAAGCCGGGCGAGGTAAATTTATCGTGATCAGTGTAGAAGTTGATAAATTCGAGCGCACTGAGGTGTTGGCTCTGGGTGGCCGCGATACGGGCTTGGCCACTCGTGCCCATCCGCAGGGTTTCGGTAATCACGCCGTTGGGGCCATTCGCGTGGGCGGCAATGGCTAACCCACCTGCCCGTGCAATGATCTCGTAGGCTTCGGCAACATAGCGAGTATCGGGGACGCTGCACGCACCTTTCTTCAGCATTTCGGGGGGGACACCAAGCTGCAACAGCGTGGCTTCCATCAGGCTTAGGGGCTGCTGCGGGGCGAAAATCGCCAAAATGTGTGCGCCATAGTGAGAAGTAAATTCAAATCCGGGTAGCACCGTGATTTTGCTGAGCAGCCGCCGATACTCGGCAAGCCGCGCTGCTTCGGCATCCGTCAGCCGCCCTGCTGCTTCGAGGGTTTGCAGAAATTCAATTTCGCGTTGGAACTGCTCATAGCCGTGCACCGTATTATGGTCGGTAAAGGCGATCAGTTCCAAGCCACGCTGTTCAGCTTCACGGAGAATGTCGAGGTAGGTCACATCGGGTTCGGCATAATCTTCGGAAGCTGGCGTGTGTATGTGCAAATCAACTCGTATCCAACGCTGCCCATTGCGTTCTTTGGATGGCATACTCATACACGTTGTTCTCCAATTGCATGCAAGCTGGCATTTTCACAATTTCGCTCTCTGTATTCACTCCACATCCTTGCGATAGAAAAGCATTTGGTTGCATTTCGCGTGGGGTTCGCGTGTCTGCATGGATCACCAGCGTTGCCTCTCTTCTCTCTTGGCGTTCTCGTTGGGTGCAGTGCAGGTGCTGTATTTCCTTTATCATACCGCAAAGCACGCTGCATGACAACTTGATGCGGCGCACTGAGTAACGTAGATTGTCTAGAGCCATTATAGCTGATTTTGGGTGATTGTGCCGGATTCTGCAAAGCAATATGGCGCGAGTTGCACAGGCTTTGTCGCAGCACCGCTCAGGAGACGGTTAGCTCAACGGGGGCGAAGCAGTGTGGGTTGGCGTGCACGAGGTCCATCCCCGAACGAAAACTCTGCAACACGAGGGGCGTGCCGAGCGAGCCGAGCGCAACGATTGGGCCAGTGATCATGAAGGTGTAACGGCCAGTGCGTTTCGGGTCTGGCAGCGAGCAATAGCGGGTGAACCCTTCGCTGCCCAATTCCGTCTGGACGTATTCGCGGTCGGCTCCAACTTTGAAGCCCTGCCCAAAGATTTTGACTTGGAGCTGGCGCAGGATCGTCTTGTCGAAATCGTGCAATGTTTGCGTTACAAAGAACCAGCCTACGCCGTACTTGCCGGTCATCCGCACGCTCTGGGCCAGCATGGTGCGGGTGCGATTGCCATCGGCGGTATTGTTGGCGTGTTCGCCGGCAAACAGGTGGGCTTCATCGAGGAGCACCAGCGCGTTGCTGGTTTGCCCGTGCTGGAAGCTCCGGTGGATGACATGGCGCAGGCGGGTGAGGATTTCATTCAGCAGGAAGTAGGGCACATCGTGCTGCCCGCCCTCGTGCGCGAAGGAAAGCACCACGACGGCCCGTTCGGTGAGGACTTGCTGGATCAGCGTCGAGAGGGCGGTGCGGCCATTGTCGGTGCGGAAGGCGTTCAAGGTTTCGGCCCACACCCGCTTCAGGCGTGGCTCATCGAGCTGGTAGCGGGCAAGGACATCGAGTGCACGTTGCCCTTCGCCGGGCGTAGTGCCGGGCCGCGTGGCATAGATTACATCAGCAAATTTCGCCAGATCGCGCACCAAGCTGGGGAGGTCGCTCACGCGCAGATCGCGGATCGGGCGGTGTTTGCCATGATGGTCTTGCAGCTCACTCAGGATCGTTGCCAGCCGTTCGCTGGCTTCGCGTTCTTTGTTGTGGCCCTTAAAGCCGAGCGTGGCAAAGAAGCTGGCCCGCCGCAGCATCTCGGTGAAGGCTTCCGTGCCTTCGAGGGCAATGTCGTTGGTGGTGGTGACGATGATCTCGCGGCGGTGGTGCAGTGCACCGAGCATGCGCCGGATGCTGAAATCTACGCGATGATCGCCTGCCGCAAACCGATCCTGCCCAAATTCGCCTTGCGGATCGAGGATCAGCAAGCCCATGCTCGGATTGGCCGCAAAGCCCGCGAGTAGCTGCGCGGCGAGGATACTTTTGCCACTGCGCGTCTGTCCGAAAATGCCGAGCATCACGGCTTCACCGAAGCCACCCTCTTCGGTTTTGCCGAAGTGCCGCAGGGTGAGTGGTACTGGCAAGCCATCTCCCGGCGATTGCCCAGCATAGAAGATCCCCGGTTCGGTATGCACCAACTCTTGCAGGGCTTCGGCATCGGCGGGGTAGACGAGCGTGCCACTCGGCGGTGGGATCGAGAGGGTCGTGCGGCGGCGCACATGGCCCTGATCGTCCAGCAGGAACACACCGAGCGCAGTCAGCTGGGCACTGGTCAAGTCGCTTTCACCACTCAGCGCGGGGATTGCCCCTTGATGTTTGATCACGGCGCGGATGACGGGGTCTTCGTGCCAGCGATTGCGGGTGACAATGCCACCGAGCTGGCACAGGGCCCGCTTGCGATAGGCTTTGCCATTGAAGCGTTCAATCACTTCAAAGGTGACCCACGCATGATCGAGGGCCCGATCACGGGCGGTCTCCAGAATATCCACCGTAAAGGTAGTCGTGCTATTGGGCGAGCCAATCACGGCAATCGGGTAGCGGATAATGGTATCCATCGCCAGCCAGCCTCCATGCTACTTGATCTAGAGGCACCGATGTTTCGCACAAAGATGCCGAACACATATGGCAGTATAGCATCAGTTTTCCAATTCGGCAAGTTGTCGTAGGAGCAATATATCTTAGCGGCGCATGAAACCCGACACAGGCAAGGTGGCCAGCGTAAAACAATATTAGATTGTAGGACATGTGTTTGGGTTTGGAGGGTGATGGGGGGATGAGTGGTGAGCACAGTAGGTTCCATGAACTGGAATGTACCAATCTACCCTGCCGCTGCTAGCGACGGTGATACGCCTTGTTGCACTCCCATGCGCTGCGTATCCGCTGCCGTGCCGAGCACAAAGGGGTAGCCCATGGCTACCCCTTCGCAGTTCAAACTGATCCAGCCTCCTGCTAGACCCACTCGTAGTGACCTGACATACCGTTGCCCTAAATATGGATGGCTGCGCCGTGTACCGTCGCGTGGGCCGCTTCACCAATCGCCTCGTACAGCGTCGGGTGGGCGTGGACGGTGTGCATCATGCTCTCACCGGTGGCCTCGTGCGAGAGGGCGATGCCGCCTTCGCTGATCATCTCGGTGACGCGGGGGCCAATCATGTGGACACCGAGCACCTCATCGTATTTCGCATCTGCCACAATTTTGATGAAGCCGGTGGTATCACCGAGAATGCGGGCTTTGCCATTGGCGGAGAAGGGGAACTTGCCGATCTTGACTTCGTAGCCCTGCTCGCGGGCTTTGGCTTCGGTCAAGCCGACGCTGGCAATTTCGGGGTAGCAATAGGTGCATGCTGGAATCTTGGTGTAGTTGATCGGTTGGACATGATGCCCAGCTGCATGCTCTACCACCATAATCCCCTCTGCGCTGGCAACGTGCGCCAGCCATGGGGTCACGATGCAATCGCCAATCGCGTAGATGTTGGGCACGCTGGTGCGGAGGTACTCATCTACCTCGATAAAGCCGCGCTGATCGAGCGTGATGCCAACTTCCTCTAGCCCAATGCCGCTCGTGTTGGGGGCAATGCCAATGCCGAGCAGCATGCGCTCGACGCTTAGCTCTACGTCTTGGCCGCTGCTATCGGTTACATGGGCAACCACATGATCGCCCTTGTTCTCAGCTCCGTTCAGCTTTGCGCTCGTCATAATCGTGATTCCACGCTTCTTGAAAACCTTGGTCAGTTCAGCACTGACTTCCTCGTCTTCGAGCGGGACAATCCGTGGCAGAGCCTCAACAATGGTCACTTCTGAGCCAAACGAGCGGAACATCGAAGCAAACTCAACCCCGATGGCTCCGGCCCCCACGACGAGCAGCCGTTTGGGCACTTCAGTCAAGTTGAGCATATCGGTAGAGGAGAGGATGCGCTCGTGGTCAAACTTGATGTGGGGTAGCTCACGTGGGTGTGCGCCTACGGCGAGGATGATGTTGGTTGCCTCAAGCACCTGCTCACCGCCGCTATTCAGCGCAACTTTGACGCGGTTGGGGCCGGCGAGAGTGCCCCAGCCCTCGATCACATCAACCTTGTTTTTCTTCATCAAGAAGGCTACGCCCTGCGTACTCTGGCGCACCACCGTCTGCTTGTGCTTCATTGCACCGCTCAGATCGAACGTCACCTCACCGACAGTCACCCCAAATTTCTGGCTCTCTTTGAGTTCTTCAAGCAAGTCTGCACTATGCAGCAGGGCTTTGGTGGGGATACAACCAACATTGAGACATACCCCCCCCAAAGCCTGTTTCTCCACTACAGCCGTTTTCAGTCCCAACTGTCCGGCTCGCACAGCCGCGACATAGCCGCCGGGGCCAGAGCCGATAATAATCACATCGTACCTTGTCTCACTCACACGCTTGTCCTTTCAAGGCTGTTGATCGCGCCATCAGTGATGCAATCTGGATCAGCCGCCGCACCTGTGCATACGGCGGGTTCCTCGCAAATTCTACCATACCTGATGGACTATGGCGGAGAGTCGTTCCAAGCTCCCCTCGCGCTACCCGATCAGAATCTGCTCCTCTGGGTATTCGTAGAGCTGCTTGTGGCGTAGCTGAGCTAGCCCGAGAATGATCGTGAGTGCGCCGAGGCGGCCCCAGAACATCATGACCATAATCACCAGTTGCCCGAAGGTATTTAGCTCACTCGTGAAGGCCAGCGATAGTCCGCACGTCGCAAAAGCAGAGACCACTTCAAACACTACCAGATCAAGCGGTGCCGTTGGGTTAGTCATGAGGATCAGCCACGTTGCCAGCAGCACCGCAAATAGGGCAATCGTCAGCACGGCAGAGGCTTTCCGCACCATATCGGAGGCAATCTTGCGCCCGCCGATCTGGGCCGTCGGCAAGCCCTGCGCGTAAGCCCACAGGGCTAGGGTCAGCACCACGAACGTGCCAGTGGTAATTCCGCCGCCCATCGAGGCGGGGGCCGCGCCGATGAACATGAGGGTCACGATGACCAGTTCGGAAGCAGGCGAGATTGCATCGAGCGGCTGAATACCGGCGAAGCCTGCTGTGCGCGTGGAGATTGCTTGGAAGAAGGCGAGCAACAGCTGCCGATACCACGGCTCGGCGTGTAAGATGCGCCCCTCACCCTGCTCGGCAAGGAAGATCGCCAAGCCACCCGCGCAGTTCAGCGATACCACCACCATCAAAGTCAGGCGGGTGTGCAGGCTGATCCGCCGTCCGGTGTGGTAAGTCAGCAGATCGCCGAGCACGGGAATGCCCAAGCCACCGATGAAGATCAATGCGGCAAGCAGGGTAAGCGTCAAGTTATCGTTGGGGATGCCCTGTGGATATTCAGGCAGCCCACTGAAGAGATCGAAGCCCGCATTGCAGAAGGCTGAGACGGCATGGAAGATGGCATAGAAGATGGCCTGTTGGGGGCCCAGCGCAGTGCGCCAGTGGAGCCATAGCAGCAACGCGCCAATGCCTTCAATCGCCAGCACGGTTAGCATCACTTGGCGCGTCAGGGTCAAGATTGCGCCGGGCATAATCAAGCCCAGCGAGTCGCTCAGGGCGAGCCGTTGCGGCAGCGAGATGCGCCGCCCGAGAATCCAGAAAGCAACCGTCGCCGTGACCATAAAGCCGACTCCGCCAAGCTGGATCAGCAGGAGCAGGAGGATCTGCCCAAACAGGGTCAGGTCAGTGGCTGGGGTGATGATTGAAAGCCCAGTGACACTCAGGGCCGAGGTTGCCGTAAATGCGGCCTGCATGGGGGTGAGCCGTTCGTTAGTACTTACGCCCGGTAGCAACAGCAGCAGCGTGCCAATGCCAACCATTAGAATTAGCCCACCAATAATGCGTAGGGGAGCTGGGATGGGGCGACGGAAGGTATGGGGGCGCGTGTTGCTACGGGAGAGCAGGGGCCGTTCGGGAGGTGTCATAGTGTGTCTCTAGGTCGTCTCACTGAGTTTGCCAATATCTTCGTTCGTGCCGATGACTACGAGCAAGTCGTCTTCTTGAAAGACATAATCAGTCGCGGGCAGGACCACTAGCGTCTTGCCCCGCTTAACTACTAGCAGCGTTACGCCGTAGCGGCGGCGCAAGTCGGATTCGAGCAGGGTCTCGCCGATCATCGTTTTGGGCACGCGGATCTCCGTGATGCTGATGCCCGGCTCTAGCTCAATCTGATCGAGGAAGTTGGGGCCGGTGAGGACATACGCAAGGCGTTGCCCCGCTTCATGTTCGGGGAGGACAACGTGATCGGCCCCGACCCGCAGCAGAATGTCGCGCTGCCGTTCGGTGCGGGCTTTGCAGACCACGCGGCGAACCCCCAAACTTTTGGAAGCGACGGTTGCCATAATGTTGCACTCGAAGTTCTCCCCAATCGCCACGATCACCGTATCAAATGAGCCAATGTCAACTGCCCGCAACGCATTCTCATCGGTTGCATCAAGCGCGACCACCTGCGTGATTACATCGGCGGCGTGCTGAATAATGTCACGCTCACGGTCTATGCCGAGCACATAGTAGCCGCGCTCAACGAGGGTAGTGGCGAGGCTCAAGCCAAACCGCCCCAAGCCAATTACTGCGAATTCTTGTTGTCGTCCATTCTGGCGTGCCATGAGTGCCTCTTGTTGTATTGGTATTGTTCGGACAATCCATATTGTAGCCGATCTAGTCTAGTGACTCAATCCAATCTTGATCAGGACGGTCTATGTTATAATATACACAAGCATTTCTAAGTCCGCAGAAATGTTTTGTTTGCCGAAACCGCCCTACCCTACACCGCCTCATCGCATTGGGTAGTTGCCGCTTTGAATAAAGATAGTACACGCTGTGGCCGTAAACGACATAAGTCAACTCCAGAGCCATTTTGCCCTGTTCGCTGATTACTTTCTCGATGGGGCTTACGATGAGATGTTTGATCCACAGGGCGTGCCGCGTGCGCCGTACCAGACGCTCTATCAACGGCTGTTTGAGCTATCTGCGGCAACGCTGCGGCAACGCCAGCACGCCGCAGATATGACGTTCTTAAATCAGGGGGTGACGTTTACCGTCTATAGTGACGATCAGGGCACGGAGCGTATCTTTCCGTATGACTTGCTGCCTCGCATCATCACCAACGCTGAGTGGAGTACGATTGAGCGAGGGTTAAAGCAGCGCATCACCGCGATCAATCTATTTCTGAATGACATCTACCACGAGGGCAAAATCTTCAAAGATGGGATTGTGCCGCGTGAGCTGATCTACACTTGCAAGCACTTTCGGCGTGAAATGATCGGCTTGCATGTGCCCAAAGGTGTATATGTGGCAATTGTCGGCACGGACTTGATCCGCATTGAGACAGGCGAATTTGTAGTGCTTGAGGATAACCTGCGTGTACCAAGCGGGGTCTCCTACATGCTCGCCAATCGGCAGGTGATCAAGAACGTCTTTCCGATGCTGTTCACTAGCTACAATGTGCGCCCGATTGATCACTATGGGCAGGTGCTGTTGCATACGTTGCGCTCGTTTGTCCCCCCGCATCGCACCGATCCAACGATTGTGCTGCTGACACCGGGCGTGTACAATTCAGCCTACTTTGAGCATACCTACCTTGCGCGGCAGATGGGTATTGAGCTGGTTGAGGGACGCGACCTTGTGGTGCATAACAATATCGTCTATATGCGGACGACTGCTGGCTTGCGCCAAGTTGACGTAATCTATCGGCGCATTGATGATGATTTTGTTGATCCGCTAGCCTTCCGCCCCGATAGTATGCTCGGTGCCCCCGGCTTGATGAATGCCTACCGCGCTGGTAACGTTGCGCTGGCGAATGCAATTGGCACTGGGGTTGCTGATGACAAAGCCGTGTATGCCTACATCCCACGCATCATCCGCTATTATCTTGGCGAGGATGCGATCATTCATAACGTCGAAACGTACCTGCTGCACGAGCCAAAGCAGCTTGCGTATGTGCTCGAACACCTTGATCAGTTGGTCATCAAGGCGGTGGGCGAGTCTGGTGGCTATGGCATGCTCATTGGGCCCCACAGCACCGCCGCCCAGCGCGAAGATTTCCGGCGGGCGATTAAAGCCAATCCACGCAACTATATTGCCCAACCGACGCTGCAACTCTCGCGTGCGCCCTGCTTCATTGATGGGCACGTCTCGCCGCGCCATGTAGACTTGCGCCCGTATATCCTCTACGGTGATGATATCCAGATCGTGCCCGGTGGCTTGACGCGGGTCGCGCTGCGGCGCGGCTCCTTAGTGGTGAACTCGTCGCAGGGTGGCGGGAGTAAAGATACGTGGGTCTTGTATTAGGGGGATCGTTCCAAACCATGTCTGGTGGAAGCAGAGAGGAACCGTTGCCATGACTGTAACAGCCTTCACTCCGCCGCGTGCGGTTGTTGCCGCAGGCATGCTCTCGCGGGTGGCCGACAGTATGTATTGGATGAGCCGCTACCTTGAGCGAGCTGAACATACGGCGCGAGTACTAGATGTGAATATGGATCAGATGCTGGATGAAACCCCTACCCCCAAATCGAGCGACTTGCGCTGGAACCGCGTGCTGGCGAGCTTCCGTATCCACGATGCCCCCGATGTCTCGGATGATGTGTTTCGCCTGATCCGCTGGCTTACCGTAGATCAGACGAACGATGCCGCAATTGTTAGTCATATTGCCGCTGCCCGCGAGAATGCTCGCCAAATCCGCGAGCAGATTAGCTCTGAGATGTGGCAGGAGATCAACCAGCTCTACCTGCAAGTGCGCCGAACAAGCAAGAGCCGCCAGTGGCGCACCCAGCCGCACAAGTTCTTCTTGATGGTCAAGCATGGTTCGCATCTGTTTCAAGGGATTACCGACTCGACGATGATCCACAGCGAGGGCTGGCATTTCATTCAGGTTGGGCGTTCGTTGGAGCGGATGATCGCCATCACTGGGCTGCTCGAAGCCTTCTTCCAAGACACCCACGCGCTTGATTATCTGGCGTGGGTCGGCTTGCTGCGCTCGTGTACCGCGTTTGAAGCCTATTGCAAGGTGTATACCGCAGATATTCGGCCGGATTGCATCGTCGAGTTCTTGCTGCTCAACAATCGCTTCCCGCATTCGGTGCGCTTCTCGGCCGAGCAAACTCAGCACGCCTTGCTGGCAATTGCGAATTCATCCGGTGGGCGCAGCACTGGGCAGGCTGAACGGTTGGCTGGGCGGCTTCGCGCTTCGCTGGATTATGCCCAAGTGGATGAGATTCTGCAAGATATGCCCACCTTCTTACGTTCGATCCATCGTCAGTGTAGCGAAATTCATACGGCGATTTACCAAACATATATAGATTACACGATTGATGCGGCTCTCCATCGTTAGGTCAGTCGTGGACGATGGGAGACATACCACACAACGCATGGAATTGGTGTAAATGGCATAAATGAGGCACGAGCGAGAAGGCTAACACCCTAACGAGGAAAGCAACGGTATGAAATACGTAATAGAACCATACACAAACGCACACCCTGAAGTGATTCCGGTCTCCGTTCCGCGTTCCTATTTCAGCATCCGCCATATGACCCGCTTCCGCTACTCGCATTCAATCACCGAGAGTGTTATGGAAGTGTGGATGAAGCCGCGCAATGAAGATCAGCAACATTGCTTGGAATTCAGCCTGACCACCGATCCGCGAGCTGAAGTCTTCTCCTACACGGATCACTTTGGGAATACCGTGCATCACTTCAATGTGCCCGGACGGCATGTGCAACTCACGATTACGGCCGAAGCAATCATCGAGATTGCCGATGTGAAGCCGCTCCCCGCCGTGCTTGATCCGAGCACGTGGGCTGCCTATGATGATCCTGAGGTGCGGAATACCTATCTGGACTTTCTGCTGCCGAGTACCTTTGCTCGTCCAAGCAGTATGCTCGAGAAGTTTCAGCGTGATCTGGGGCTGTTCCGTATGGATGACCCCTTAACAACCCTGCTCACGATGAACAAGCGGCTCTACGATGCGTTTGATTACGTTCCCCGCAGCACCCGTGTTGATTCGCCCATCGAGGATGCGCTTTCGCGGCGGCGCGGCGTGTGCCAAGATTTTGCCCATATTATGATTACGTTGGTGCGCTCGCTGGGAATCCCTTGTCGCTACGTCAGCGGCTACCTCTTCCATCGAGTCGAAGACCACGACCGCTCCGAAGAAGATGCGACCCACGCATGGCTCGAAGCGTGGCTGCCGACGCTGGGCTGGGTTGGCTTTGATCCGACGAACAATCTAGTGGTGCGGGATCGCCACATCCGCACTGCAATCGGGCGTGACTATCATGATGTGCCGCCGACGCGCGGCGTATTTCGGGGCACGGCCGAGAGTGAACTGGATGTGGGGGTGCGGGTTAGCCCGTCGGCGGCTCCGATTGCGCCCAGCGAAGACTTGCTGCCAGAGATCGAATGGGACCCAGCAGCGGTGCTAGCCCAAGAGCTGCTGCTTGAGCAGCAACAGCAACAACAGCAGCAGTAAGGGCTTGGTGATGCTGACTGCGTCAGAGCCAGAGCAGCCCCCTTTGCGCCTGATAGATACCCACGTGCACTTGCATCTAGCCCAATTTGATGCGGATCGGGATGCCGTGCTGGTGCGAGCGGCTGCCGCTGGGGTGCAGCACATGATCGAGATCGGCTACGATCTGCCGTCGAGCCGGGCTGCTGTGCACCTCGCGGCTCAGCACGGGCCCATCTCGGCAGTGGTTGGCATTCAGCCCAATCACGTTCATGAACTACCTCCTGATTGGCACGCCCAGCTGTATGATCTGCTGCGGCAGCCCAACGTGGTGGCACTGGGCGAGATAGGCTTAGACTACCATTGGATGAAGGCTCCCCCCGAACAGCAGGCAGCAGTCTTTCGGGAGCAACTGGCCATGGCCCGCGAACTTGATCTGCCGGTGGTAATCCACTGCCGTGCCGCCGCCGCTGATACGCTAGCCCTGCTCCGCGCAGATGGGCAGGGCGTGCGCGGGGTGATGCACTCCTTTTCGGGCGATTGGGCGTTTGCCGAAGCCTGCCTAGAGCTTGGTTTCGGGCTGTCCTTCTCCGGTCCGGTTACGTTTCGCAACGCTACTGACCTGCATACGGTGGTGCAGCGTGCCCCCGCCGCTGCGCTGCTGGCAGAGACCGATAGCCCGTATCTCTGTCCGCATCCGCATCGTGGCCAGCGTAACGAACCGGCGTTCGTGCGCTATGTCGTGGCAAGGATTGCCGCCCTGCGCGGAGAGGCACTGGAAGCGGTGAGTGCCCAGCTTTGGCACAATGCCCACACGATCTTTCGTATTTTGCATACTTGACAGGTGTGCTATACTAAAGATTGGAAATTGTATCCTCTGCTGCACCAGATCAGAATATTGCACTCGTACATCAGAACGTACATTGCTTGCGTGATCGTGCCTGTAGGCTGAGCTTAAACAGAGCCTCCATTGTGCGGTTGGCGTGCAGCGCATCAGGATTGCAATGGGTGCTGCCGATAGGCAGTGCAACCCACGTACCTTGCCGAAACGTGCATCCCCCTCAACACCAACGTGGTGATGATCGGACAGAGCATCGGGCTGGGTTGAGCCGTCATGGGATCATCCCCGCCAGCGAGATCCAAATAGGAAAGAACGCCGCGAACGAAAGCTGATCCGTCGTGCGACTGTGCCACCGCGCACCGGTGTTGTACCGTATCGTACAACGGGCCATTGGCGTGGTGCTCAGTGAGCCGTGTGTGAGCCTTCAACAACAACCTCAAGAGCTAGTAACAGACATCGTGATACCACGCATAACTGTAACCCAAACAATGATAGCTGAATAGTATACCACGCATGCATAGATATGTATATCCGCTAAGTCCAACGACCATGACAAGAGTGCAGGAGAAGACCATTGGTAAATGTGGCTGAACTCGAATCAAAAACCTTGACTGATCTGCGTGAAATGGCACGCAAGCTCGAAATTCAAGGGGTGAGCGGGCTGAAGAAGCAAGACTTGATTGTGAAGCTCTTGCAAGCCCAAACAGAAGAAGCTGGCAACGCGCTTGGGGAAGGCTTCCTCGATATAGTTCAAGATGGCTTTGGCTTTCTGCGCGGTAGTCGGCTGTTGCCCGGCCAGAACGATGTGTATGTTTCGCAATCCCAGATTCGCCGCTTTGGGCTACGCACAGGCGATATGGTGATGGGGCAGGTGCGCCCGCCCAAAGAGAGCGAACGCTACTACTCGCTGTTGCGGGTGGAGATGATCAATGGCGTTGATCCCGAAACCGCACGCAAACGCCCGTCGTTCGATCAACTTACGCCAATCTTTCCGAATGAGCAGTTCAAGCTCGAGACGGAGCCGAATATCCTCTCGACCCGTCTGGTTGACTTGATCGCCCCGATTGGGCGCGGGCAACGGGGCTTGATTGTCTCGCCGCCTAAAGCCGGTAAGACGTTGCTGCTTAAGACCATTGCAAATGGGATTACCTCAAACCACCCGGATGTCCATCTGATGGTGTTGCTGATTGGTGAACGCCCAGAAGAAGTGACCGACATGCGCCGCAGCGTGAAGGGTGAGGTGGTTTCATCTACCTTCGACGAGCCGGTCGAGGATCACACCAAAGTAGCGGATATGACCCTCGAACGGGCCAAGCGGCTGGTTGAAGGTGGGCAAGATGTTGTGATCCTAATGGATTCGATCACCCGCCTTGCGCGGGCCTACAATCTCGATATGCCCCCCAGTGGGCGCACACTCTCTGGCGGGATTGATCCCGTCGCGCTCTATCCCCCCAAACGCTTCTTCGGGGCAGCCCGCAACATCGAGCATGGCGGCAGCCTCACGATTATTGCCACCTGTCTGGTAGATACGGGCAGCCGCATGGATGATGTGATCTACGAAGAATTCAAAGGAACCGGCAACATGGAGCTACATCTGGATCGGCGGCTGGCCGAGAAGCGCATCTTTCCGGCGATTGATATTCAGCGCAGTGGTACACGCCGCGAGGAGCTGCTGCTCAGCACCGAAACCCTGCGCCAAGTTTGGACTTTGCGCCGCATGGTCAGTATGCTAGGCGAGAACGAAGGCACTGAGCTGGTGCTGGCCCGCATGGCCAAGACGCGCACCAATGCTGACTTCCTTGCTACCCTTAGCAAGACGTAGCGGCCAAACATCAGCCACAAGGAGAGCCGTGCCAACGGCACGGCTCCGTTGGTTGAGCCAAGCTAGATGCGGCCGCCGGATGAGCTGATGGGCCGGATTGCCGTAGCGTGATCCGCCCTAGCACTAACGTGGCTCGCCCCATGAAAAAGCCGGAACTGACGTAATGTAGCTCCGGTTTAAGGGTCGGCACGTAAAGGCTCTAGTGGAGAGCATAAGATTTCGGCTGCACGAAAGCCGGTGCAGCCGCAGTGATGGATATTCTGTCTGAAACAGAACAACAGCCGTGTTAGCGCATTGCCAAAAAGCGAATCCGCTAACGCAGCATGGAGATGTTAGACGAGATTGATCAACTCATTGGCTGTGCGGCGCATATCGAGGAAGACCAAGCCGAGCTTGGCGCGGCTATGCGCCAGTGCTGTCAGCACGGCTTCTTCACCAATAGCCATAAGGATCACGTAGCCTTCTTCGCCACGTACAAAGACCTGATCAAGCTGACCACGCCGCAGCTCACTGGCGATACGTTCGCCCAGAGACAGCATCGCAGCACTCATTGCCGATACACGATCTTCTTCTACATCTGCTGGCAGAGCCGAAGCCATGATCAGACCGTCAACGCTTACCACTGCCGATGCCTCAATATCCGGGGTATTCATACTTAAGGCCTTAAGATGGCGTACCATCTCTTCGGTTCTGCTTGCCATTCATATCCTCCTTGAGGGCCGTCAGCTCGTGAAACTATACAAGGTGCAAGATTACTGTGCAGCATTCCCATTCCGGAATACAGAAAACGCTATCTGGCGGTTATTCTACTACATTTTTTGATCGAGGGCAACTAGTAGGATTGCCAACTGGGGAACAGGCTGAGTGAACCGCTGCTGTGCTGCATGATGCGTGCCCTGTGCCCACCTTCGCGTCACCGAATCTCTCCCTTGCGAAATGAACTGCCCGACAGCCATTTGCTTCCTAGGTCTTATCTCTGAGTATAGCAGGAATAACGCCGTTCGTAAAGCGCACCACCGCAGCTGCACGAACGGCACTAGCGGCAGATCCAAACGAGCTGCACCGCTAGACACGTGTGGTATACTAAGAAGGTTATACCGAACAGCACATGTTCGGTGAGTGAGATCAACCTGAGTGGATAAAGGAGTATTGAGTAGTAATGGCTCTTCGATCACGTCCACGTCGCCGGGTGAAGGAGTGTGAATTTACCACGCTGGGAATTGTGCCCGATTATAAAGACATTCGGCGCATCCAGAAGTACATCACTCCGCAGGGCAAAATTATGCCCCGCCGCCGCACCGGTGTCACCGCCAAAATGCAACGACGTTTGGCGGTGGCAATCAAACGGGCGCGTCACCTTGCCCTGCTGCCCGCTGCGCCCAACCATATGCGCTAAGCGAGGCAGTACCGGCGCGGTCCGCACAAGCTGCCGCGCCATCGTTTAGGCCAGAGCCGGAGCCGTACAGGTTTCGGCTCGTGTGTTCTGGTGCTCACGCTGGAGTATCGCCGCTTCCCAGCCCACCCGCGTCAGTTCCATCTCGTAGAATTCGACCCAGATGCCGTACCGATCTCGACGAAAATGCTGCTGTACGGCCGCGTAGGCTGGATCCGTCAGCATACTGGCACAGCGTCCGGCAGCAGTGCGGCGCCAGTCGCTCTGGACTACCGTGAAACCGAGCCGCTCATAGCAGCGCACTGCCCGCCGATTGAACGCGGCTACATCAAGCACCATCACAGTGAAGTTCAGCTCGACAAAGAAGTAGTGGAGAAAGACGCGCAAGGCTTCACTGCCCAAGCCCTGACTGACATATGGGGCGGCAATCGAGATGCCCAGCCGCGCTCGCCCACTGCGCTGATCAATTTCGCGCAGGGAGATGCGCCCGATCAGGTTGCCCTGCCGATCTTCAATCGCCCACGCTCGCCGAAGCCACGTTGTGCTGTAGCTCCCAAACAGCTTGCCAGAACTTGCACCACTCGGCGGAATGTTCCACAAGTGGCTGCACGGCTCTGGATACTGCGGCCAGCTGCGCTGGCGTTGATCGTCCTGCGTCGTCCACCAGCGCAATCGAATGCGCTCACCCTCACACAGAAACGTGCGGGTTGCTATCAGGTTTATCATCGCGCATGGCCCCCTAACTAGAATCTTATACCCCGATGGTTTTGTTCAGCTCCTATGTAATGAGCTGCCGAATCAGCTCTGGTAGAATCTCGCAGGCTTCGCCTTGCAGCCAGTAGTCGGCAAGCACTGCGAGTGCTGTCTCTTGGGGGTTGATCTCAACCACCAGCGCGCCCGCCCGTTTGGCCACGAGCGGCAACGATGCCGCTGGCTGTACCTGTGCCGTCGTGCCCACCGAGAGAAACACCTGCGCCTGCGCGGCACCACGATAGGCACGATTCAGCTCGTGCTTGGGGTGCCCTTCGCCGAGCCAGACAACATCTGGGCGCAAGTAGCCACCATCGCGGCTGCAAATCGGCGGGATCGCCTCGTCCTCAGTCCAACTCGTGTAGTAGGTTCCACACTCGAAGCAGCGCGTCCGCATAATGCTGCCATGCAACTCGACCAGATCCCGGCTGCCGGCCCGCCAGTGCAACCCATCAATGTTCTGCGTAATGAGCAGAAAGTGCTCGAAATACTGTTCCAGATCAACCAGTGCATAGTGCGAGGCACTTGGCTGGCACTGTTCAATGATCCTGCGCCGGTAGGCGTACCACTCCCACACAAGGCGCGGGTTGCGGATAAAGCCCTGCTGGGTTGCCAGATCAACAATGTCGTATGCGCCCCACTCACCAAGCAGCGTTTCGCGCACGGTAGGTACGCCACTCTCGCGGGCGACACCTGTTCCTGTGAGGACGGTTACCCGCTCTGCTTGACGCAAGCGGTCAATCAATTGGGTTGCTATTTCAATCATACACCTATTACTGTTCTTGCTCAAGGAAATTCAACGACATCCATCCCTCCAAAGGCGGCGCATCGGAGCGGGGGACACGCACTTGCATCCACACCACACCGTCTGCCTCAACCGGCTCACCGAGTTTCTCTACTCGCACCCCATCTGGGATAGTGGCAATAATAACCGATGTTAGCCCCGGCCCATCCCGCAGATTCAAGCCTTCACCGACATCAATCCGCACGCGATAGTATTCGCGGGACAACGCAGGCTGAAGCCAATCGGGCACATCGAAGCCAATGGTGGGCGGGCGGATCTGCGGGATGCTGGGCAGGCTAAGATTGATCGGGGGCAAACGGATGGCAAACAGCCGCTCGGCGAGATAGCTTGCGCCAGTGTAGCTGGCAAGGGCCACGCCGCCAATCAGGAGCAGCAGCAACAGCCAGCCAATGATGGCGGGGGGGCGATTGGTTGGTGGGCGATTGCCTACAGGCGATCTTGCATCCCACCGATCTGTGTGGCTCGGTGCAGTTGCGGTTAGGTCTGGCCCATAGGAATAGGGGGTATAGCGGGGCACAGCAGCAGGCTGCACGTGCTTGGTGAGGCGGTGTGTCTCGCTGCTATGCGTGCGCCAAACCACCTCAAGTGCATCGGCAAAGCTAGCTGCATCGGCTATGCGCCGTTCGGGATTGCGCTGGGTTGCTTTCCAGAGCAGTTCATCTATGGCGGGGAGGTGCAGGGCAGGGTTACTCTCAGCGAGCGGCGGCAGCTGGAGCATCGTGTGCGCGGTGGCTAGCTCTTGGGCACTTGCGCCTTGCACGGCCCGCTTGCCGGTTAGCATCTCGTACAGCAACAAGCCCAAACTATATACCACGCTGCTGGGCCGAGGCGGCGATCCGGCGGTAACTTCAGGGGCGCGGTAGCAGGCAAAATCAAGCGCAGCGGTTTCCGGCGGAGTCCGCCAACTTTCGATCAACTTGACGCGGTTCGCGCCAAGGAGCAACACATTGCGGCTACTAATCGGGGGGTGCGGTAGCCCGCGCAGCTGGCACATGGCGACGGCACTGGCAATCTGGCGCATACACTCGGCGGCGTGGGCCGGAACGAGGGCACCACTGCCATACAGGATGTTGCCAGCCACATACTCTGTGACCATAAACGGGCGTTGGTTGGCTTCGCCGCTATCGAACACGTCGAGCAGTGCGGAGTGGCTGATCTGGGCGTTGGCGTTGATCTCATCGAGGAAACGTTGATACAGGCGGCTCTGCCCAATCAACTCCTTCCGCAAGACATGGAGCAGAACCTGCCGGTGCAAGCGTTCATCGAAAGCGTGGTAGACCGAAGCAAGGCGAGCATCTCCAAGCTTTTCGAGAAGCCGGTATCGCCCGAACAGAAGCGGTGGTGTGGCACTCCCAGCAGATGTATTCATGCAGCTTGATGCAGCGTGGGTTTGCTCTCAACAAGCCCCACTTGGCACTGATCGGGATACGCGGAAACAATATCCCGTATTATAGCACGCCCATCTGCCTTTCGGCAATCACCGGTCCTGCCGCATGACGGTGCAACGCCGGATCACCCTGCTTGGTTCAGGGGCAGGCAAATACTACCAATTGACGACACCGTTCAGCTTCGGAGCCGGATTGCACTGGCAGCATGCACGCTGTCAGGCGGGCGCGGATCGTATTTTTCAGTGACAGCAGATCGCCGAGATCAAGCTGATCCAGATCAAGCACCAGTTCATCTGTCGGGGCATAGCTGCCGGTGCGCCGTTCTTTCAGCCACATCGCCCGAATGGTGGCCCGCACCGCCGATGCGTCGGGAGCTTCAACCAGCAGCACTCGGCTGCGCTGAGTGCGTGGGCGGCGGGTTACCGTTTCTGTTTCAGTGGGCATGGCGTTCTCCTTCGTGATGGTATAGGTATCGGCTTGATGCCGATGGTGTCTATCAGTACAAGTGTTTTCTAGTATACCACAGATCGGAATTTTGTGCTAGTCAGGGGTTAGGTGTCAGGCAGTGGGTGCTAAATGACCGGTATCGAGTGACAGGTGTCCCTGACCTCTAGTACCTGACCTCTGCTTGCTACGCTTGGCGGGTGCTGAGGGCGGTGGCGAGAGGATGCAGGTCATCTATGAGGAGGGTGGCGGCGTGCAGGCGGTGCGGGTCAATCCACGCGCTGCGGCGGGCAATCACGGGCATGCCTGCGCTACGGGCGGCTTGCACGCCGGTTGGCGTATCCTCGATCACGAGGCATGCGGCAGGCGCGACATCAAGCAGCGCGGCGGCTTGGAGAAACACATCAGGGGCGGGCTTGGGGTGGGCTACGTCATCGCCGCACACTATCGCGTGGAAGGGCATGTGGGTGAGCTGGCGGCCACGTAGCGTGGCTTTCATCCACACCCGGCGCGAGGAGGTAGCGAGGGCGAGCGGCAATCTGGCGGCGGTGGCCGCGTGGATCACCTGTTCAATCCCCTCCACAAGCGGCACACCGTGCTCAAGGCGGCGCACGATAGCGGCATCGTACTCGGCCAAAAATTGGTCAAGAGGAGTGGCAGTGAAGTGGCGGGCGTGGAGCCATGCCCATGTATCTGGTGCGCCAAGCCCAACGAGGGCCGCAAATTCGGTGTGGCTCGTTGGGCGGGCGAGGATTGTGTTCAGCGCATCCATGTGCGCCTGCTCGCTCTCTACTAGCACCCCATCCATATCAAGAATCAGAGCTTGGATGGGCTGCACCAGCGCAGCGAGCTGGGTGGCGAGGGGCTGCGGGCTGCTCACCTGCGGAGCACCCACACACCTGCGGCGATCAGCAGGGCAGGCAGCACAAACGGCATCAGTGCTGGTAACAACGTCTTGAGGGCGAAGAATGCGCCCACCCCAATCAGGATCAGCCCCAAGATACGATTGCGCCGCAGTGTGGCATCATCGTTGCTGGCGGGTGGTGGCGAGCTGCTGGCGGCATCTGGGTTGACATTCTGCACCGGAATCTCTTCTGCATCATCTGGGTTGCCTGTCAGCGGGTTGACATGGACGCGGCGGGTTGCGCTGGTATAGGCATAAAACGGCTCAGCTTGCGCGACTGGCGTGCGGGCTGGATTGGGCGCAGGCAAGGCGGCAGGTGTGCCGCTGTGGGCTGCCTCGAGCGGCATGATGATCCACATAATGATGTAGAGCGGCAGGCCAAAGCCCGTTGTGAGGGTAAGTGTGACGAAGATCAGCCGGACGATCACCGGATCAACATTGAAGTATACGCCAAGACCGCTCGCTACGCCACCGAGCATTTTGTCGGTGCGGCTGCGTTGGAGGCGTGGGGTTGGTTGGTTCATTTGGTTTCCTCATCTTTAGCATCATGATCATGCATTGGTTACCAGCAACTGGTAACGCTTCCGCCTATGATACGTTGAGTGTGGGGCTGATGTTGCAGCGGGGTTACCAATAGAAGGCGCGATGTTCCTGATAGAAAGCGAGCGTGCGCTGCAAGCCCTCGCGCAGGCTGATCGTGGGTTGCCAGCCGAGTCGTCCTTGGATTAGGCGATAGTCGCCGTAGTAATCGCCAATGTCAATCACTTTACGTTCGGGCGGAAAGGGCACAAGTTCATAGCTACCGCTGCCGTGAATGGCAATCAGCAGTTCGGCAAGGTTGCGGAGATTGATCGTCTCGTGGCTGCCCAAATTAAACACCTGCCCGTCGGCTTCGGGGCTAGCGGCCGCGAGCAACAGCGCATTCACACAATCGTCAATGTAGGTGAAGTCGCGCATCTGCAAGCCATCGCCAAAGACAAGGATTGGCTCGCCATCGAGCACCCGCTTGAGCCAGATGCCGAGAAAGGTCTGGCGGGCATCTTTCACGCGCATACGTGGGCCATAGGTGTTGGTCAGGCGTAATGCTGTAGCGCGGACTCCGTAGACGTTGTTGTAGACGATGTGATACCACTCGCCCGCCATCTTGTTAATCCCGTTGACATCGGTGGGGTGCAGCAGATGGCGTTCATCTACGGGCAGGTAGTCGGGCTTGCCATAAATCTGGCGGGTACTGGCGTATACCACTTTGATGCTGCTGTTGTGATTGCGGCAGGCTTCGAGGATCGAAAGCTGGGCGCGGCAGTTGATTTCGAGATCAGTATAGGGATCACTCATCGAGTCGAGGTGGCTAGTCTGTCCAGCGAGGTTGAAGAGGTAATCGTGCCCCTGCACGAGATAGTTCATCGAATACTGATCACGCACATCAGCAATATTCACACGCACCTGCTCGGCAATCCCGTAAATGTTGCGGAGATTGCCACCGTAGGTGGGCACGAGTGAGTCAACGAGGGTTAGCTCTGCGCCATAGGCATGCAGGCGATGGGCGAGGTTGCTGCCGATAAAGCCAATCCCGCCGGTAATCAAGACCCGCGCTCCCCGAAAATGATGGTGCAGGCTCGCCGTCACGCTCACGAAACCTGCTCCTCAATGGGCTGTGGAGGGGTGCGGTGGGGCGTGTGAGTTTCCAGCGCGGCGCGGCGGCGGGCAATCTGGCGCATGTGCACGCGGCGGAGATTGAGTTTCCACCACAGCTGGAGCAGCTGGATGCCGGTGCGCCACAGGCGCGGGAAGTTGAAGAACTGGCTTTTGCCGTAGGCGCGGTGGTAGTGATGCACCGGCACTTCAGCATAGCGAAAGCCGGCATCTTCAGTCTTTTTGACAAATTCGAGGCAGATTGTGCCGCTATCCGATTCGAGGTCAATCACCTCAAAGACGCTGCGTCGGATTAGGCGGAAATCGCAATCTACGTCTTTCAGGCGTAGGCCGAAGAGCGTCTTCACGAGGCGGTTGTATACGCGCCCAATGATGATGCGGTGCAGGGGATCGCTGCGGTCAATTTTCCAGCCATTGACAATATCTACATCATCGCGCATAGCGGGCAAGAGCAGCTTTAGCTCACGCGGATCGTACTGGGCATCGCCATCGGTGTAGAAGATGAGGTCGCGGGTGGCACTGGCAAAGCCAACCCGCAACGCGCCGCCATAGCCGAGCGGCTGGCGATGGGTAAGTAGGCGCAGGCGCGGGTAGTGCAGCGCAAGCTCCTCAAGCACCTCAACGGTGTAGTCGGTGCTGCCATTCTCAACGACGATGACTTCGAAATCATCGGTCAGCTCTTCGAGGGTTTTATAGACGGTGATCACCATGCTGGCAATCGTGCCCGCATCGTTGTAGGCGGGGAAAAATGCGCTGATACTGGGGCTTGGCTTCATCACGGTTCCTTACCTGCTGGTTGGTTCTGCTCGCAGATTATACTCGATCCCGCGCCTCTTGTGCAATGTGGGGATGGGGATCATTATGGGTGAGGACTGGCTAGCGGAACTGATGGTCTCCTGCCAATGTGAGGAGCCACTGGTGCAGCAGGTGCGCGGGATTTGTCTAGCCTTGCCCCCGATGTATGCTACAATGGCCGCAGACGATTGGCAGGAGACGCTACCTGCTACCCATGCTATCACGAGTATACCTAATATGCGAGGAGGAGAGCCGCGATGAGTGAGACCCGGCCGCGCCCGGTTGCCCTGATTATTATGGATGGTTGGGGGCTAGCTGAGCCAAGCCCGACCAATGGCGTGAGTCAGGCGGATACGCCCAATGTTGACCACTGGAGTGCCACGTGTCCCTTTACCACGCTCGGTGCATCGGGCATGGATGTGGGGTTACCAGAGGGGCAAATTGGCAACTCGGAGGTTGGGCATCTCAATCTTGGGGCGGGCTTGGTGGTCTATCAAGATTACACCCGCATCAACAAATCCATCAGCGACGGCGATTTTTTTACCAATCCGGCACTGGTGGGGGCGATCCAGCATGCCCGGCAGCATGGCAGCAAACTGCACCTAATGGGCTTGTTTGGGCCCGGCGGAGTGCATGCCCACCAAGATCACCTGCACGCACTGCTCCAGCTCGCCCAGCAGCACCGCTTCGAGCGGGTGTACGTCCACCTGTTTCTGGATGGGCGCGACGTGTTGCCACGCAGTGCAATTGATTTTCTGCCCGCTCTTGAGCAGGCGATCCAAGCAACGGGAGTCGGTACGATTGCAACGGTTATGGGGCGCTACTATGCGATGGATCGGGACAAACGCTGGGAGCGCACCGGACGGGCGTATGCTGCGTTGGTGGATGGCGTAGGCACACCGTTTGCCAGTGCGCGGGCGGCGATTGAAGCCTCGTATGCGGCTGATGTGAGCGATGAGTTTATGTTGCCGGCGATCATCCAGCTCGCGGGCCAGCCAGTGGCAACGGTGCAGGCCGGCGATGCCATTATCTTTACCAACTTCCGCCCAGATCGCGGGCGGCAGCTGACGCAAGCCTTTGTGCTGCCCGATCTAGATGCGCGTGTGCAAGCCCACTATCAACAGCAGGCCGCCGAAGGGCAAGCCCTCCCAGCCCAAATCTGGCAGCGGGGGGCCATGGTGGATGATCTCTATTTTGTAACTATGACGCGCTATGAGGAAGGCTTACCGGTGCAGATTGCCTACCCGCCGCACAATGTCGAGCACCCGATGGCCGAGATCGTCAGCAGTGCTGGGTTGCGCCAATTCCACATCGCTGAGACCGAGAAGTATCCCCACGTGACCTTCTTTTTCAATGGGCGGCGCGAGGAGCCGTTTGTTGGTGAAGATCGCGTGCTCGTGCCATCGCCCAAAGTAGCCACCTACGATCTGCAACCAGAGATGAGTGCAGCGGGAGTGACTGAAGAGCTGCTCAAGGTGATTGCTGCGGATGAGTATGATTTCATCATTGCCAACTACGCCAACCCAGATATGGTGGGGCACACGGGCGTACCCGCAGCAATCATCAAGGCGTGCAGCACCGTAGATGCGGCATTGGGGCAGGTAGTGCCAGCGATTGTGGCACGCGGCGGGGCAGCTCTGATTATTGCCGATCATGGCAATGCTGAGATGATGGTAGACCCAGAGACAGGTGGCCCGCACACGGCCCACACGACCAATCCTGTGCCGTGCATTCTGGTGGCAGCGAATGGCTTGGGCTTGGGTAAAGGTGAGATTACGCTGCGGAGTGGTGGGCGGCTAGCGGATGTGGTGCCAACCCTGCTCGATCTGATGGGCTTGCCGCCTGCGCCAGAGATGACGGGCGCAAGCCTGATCGTGCGTGGGGGGTAGGGCTACCCAATAACGTGCAGTGTCAAGAAACCGTCTGTCAAGTCAGTAACAAACTGCTGATAGGAAGGCACACCAGCCAAAACATCGAGGTTGATCCTGCGTGCCAGCGGATCGTAGAGGTCTGCACGCTTGAGGCTACGCCGCCGCCGCGCTGAGCAGTGGGCGGCAATCATCGCATCGAGGAGCGCTTTCGGGTCGCCCACGCTCTCAACCTTGCGTGGGGGAGAGCTTAAACGGCGATGGTCAAAGCTAAGCGACCCCTTACCGAGAACGTTTTCGAGCGCATCCGGATCGGCAAGTACCCACGCTTCCATCTCGCGGATCGGGATCAGCGGGACTAGGATTGGATTATGCGTGTGAGGCGCGACGGTAGCAATCATACTGGCGTATATCGAGCGGGCTTTGTTAGCGGTGCTTGCATCTGCATCGCGGTGAACAATCAGAGCGTGGAAGCCCCGTGTTTCTGCGACGACATCAGCAAAGTCCTTCTTGCCTTTGCGGAACACGACTGGATCAAGAATATCGGTCGTTGTGCGCCCTCGTTTAGCAACGAGTTGTCCCGCTGTGCGCTGGACAATAATTGGCAAAAACTGTTCATCGGTCGTGCCTTCAACATAGAGCGCAAGGGTGATTGCGTTCATACCGCGAATTCGCCTTTTAGCTCAGCAATCGCTTCATTCGGATCAGCACTTTCCAAGAAACGAATGACTTCGTGCAGCTGCCGTTGCCGAGTAAGATCAAATGCAATTGGCAATGCGCTTTGTGGCGAGGTATCTATGGGCGTGATACGGGTGACACGAGCAGGTGGCGTGTTCATCTGGGGTTCCACACGTTGCACGATTTCGGCAAACATCAGCACATCGCGCACAGCGGGCTGGGCGGCAAACACTGGTGAGTAGGTATTCACCAGTAGTTGGCGTAGCGGCAGGTTGACGTGCTCAGGATCGCTGAAGTTGGTTGTCAGTTCACGCAGCAGCGCAGCAATGCGCTTTAGGCGCGAGGGGTGTACGCCGTTTTCGGGTTCTTCAAAGCAGAGCACCCCCCGATATTCGGGATCGTGCTTAAGGGTTGTGAGGGCAAGTAGGCGCAAGGTTCCATCTGATAGCACCCGTGAAGAAAACTCGTTATTGTCTTCCGTGCGGGCATACACAAGATACTCATCACGTGCCCGATCTTCACGAACATCAACCTGCATGATGCCCGGCACGAGGTTAGCGAGATCACGGGAAATCTCAGCGAGAAGGCCCTCATCCTCGCGCTTCAAGCGGGCCAGTGTGCTCGCAATGTAGCTCCCATCAGAGGCAATCTTGTCTTTGTCAAGCATTGAGCTGGGCTGGCGGATGACTTCAGGGTTGAGTTGCAAAAACATCAGCGAGCGCAACGCTTCGCGCACGGCGAGCGCATGGGGGAAATCGGTGCGCGAGACCCCACTGAGGACGGTGCGCTCAAGCCGCTCTGCAATACTCGATTGTCTGCCCCCACGCCCATCTTGATGCAGCGCAATTTCAATTTTGCTGGCTGTTCCCTCACCTGCGTCACTTGTTGATATGAATGGGCTACGACCACCGGTAAGTTCTGGCAGCCACATATTACGCTCTTTAGCGAGATATTGTTTAATCCATGTATCTTCACTGCGAGCTATTGGTTTCAGGTTTTCATGAATTACATACAGCCGTTCCAACCCGCGACCATCCCGACGACGCTGGATATGGACTTCATAGCGTAGGCGTGTATACTTGAGTTTCGCCTCATCACCCCACTGATCGCGGATATGCCGATTGATGAATAACTCCACTGCCAGTTTAATGGTATCGCTTTGTGTGCCATCCGGCAGCACCCGAAATAGTTCACCTGCTTCACCGCGCATCGCTTGAAACGCTGTAAGCAGATCAGCATCCACAAGGCGTGACAGCAGTTGTAGCGCATCAAACAGGTTGCTCTTGCCCGTCCCATTCACACCCACAATGACTTGAAACGGACCGAGGTTGAGCGAGAAGTTCTGAAATGTTTTGAAGCCATCTATCTCTATACGGGTAATCATAGCGCACTGCTTTCGTTCGGGGGGATGAGTTTGGATCAGGATAAGCTACAGTATACCAGAGTTTCTATTCCCCCCGCACCACAAGCGGCACATACACGCGCTGCACGGGAGCGGCGATCCGCAGCGGCAGTGGCACCGGGAGGAGCGGCCCCCACACCCCATCTGCCGTTTGCCCGCGCAGCAGCAAGACCGGCACATCGCGCACAGGGGTGGTGTTGCTTAGTGGGGACGTGCGTGATAAGCACGTCGCGCCCTGCTGGCACTGGGCCTGCACCTCTGCTAGTGGCAGCACCACCTGCCATACGTCAGGGGTGGTGGGCTGCAATGGGTATGCCCTACCCCCGCGCCAGTGGGCCTGCCCGATGTACAGCTCGGCGGCGGTAAGCGGATCGGTTGCGTCAAGCGTCATGGTTACCGTGAGGCGGGTAGTGTCGCTGATGATGCTGAGTTGCTCGGCGGTGAGGTGGATTCCGGCGGGCATCGTGTAGGGCGCGGCGGTCACCTGCAAGCCATACCGCAGCGCAGCGAGATTGCGCCCCCAGAAGTTGCCGCCCTCGCGGGGGTAGTTGTCCATACATGCAAAGGGGGGCATAAAGCCGCCACACTGCCCATACATTGGTCCGACCTCATAGGTGTAGGAGGGTACGCCTAGCTCGGCATAGGCCCAGTCATCCGTTGTACCCGAAGTGGGATAGAGGCTCACACTCTGCGCGGGGGTGTAGCCATTCAGAGCGGCCATGCGCCGCCCAAGCCGCTCCAAGCCTTCCGCATTGGGGGCGGGCGCGGTGCTACTGCCCCACGGCCAGAGGACAAGATCGGAGTAGGAGTGCAGCGTGATAATGACACCGGTGGTGTCCTCTGGGGCAGCTACCCCATCGGCGGGGCGCGGGGACTCGGCGGGGCGCGGGTAGAGCTGGCGTAGCAAGTCTTGAATGGCTTGGGTCTCTGGCTCTGAGGCGGGCGCATGACCGGGATAGGTTTGGCTGCACGGGTTGGTGAAGGGCGTATCCACCGTGCCCCAACGATAGCCAAAGTTGCGGTTCAAATCCACGCCGCCTTGATTGCCGATGGTGGGTGGCTCCGCGCAGACGGCGGAGCGGGTCAGGTTACGGTTCTTACGCTGGAGGAGTTCGCGCTCGGCAAGGCGGTAGCCATCTGGGTTGACAAGGGGTACAAGCACCACATCGTAGGCATCCAGCAGCCACGTTGCTTCTGCATCGGTGCCATAGCCTGCGAGCAGGTATTCGGCAAAGCGCAGAGCAATCTCAGTACTGGCGATCTCACGCGGATGGATCGCAGCCATCAGGAAAAAGACCGGCTTCGAGATCGGGGCGGTGCTGGTGAGCGATAGGGTGGGTGTGAGTGGGCTATGCACGTGCAAGGCCCAGAGATCGTGCCCCGCTGTGCCGCCCGATTGTTGTTTCGCCCACGAGTCGCCGTAATCTTGCAGGTGGGTGAGGTTGGGGTATTGGGCCGTGAGGTTCCGCAGATCACGCTCAATTTCAGCAGTCGTCCGGTAGCCGCCCAGAAAGGGCTGGAGGCGGGCGGCCGTGAGCAGCTCGGTTTGCACGGCATCAATGCGGATCGCCCAGCCAGCAGCCAGCAGGCGATTGTATTCATCTGGGGTGACCAGCGCAAACAGATCGGCACCATCGCGCATCTCCAGCACATCTACCCCAGTTGCCACCAAGCGGGCAGCGACTAGCGGGGTAGGCGCGTGGATGCGGACAACAAACAAATCTGCATCAGCATCCACGGCGGGGGTGGCCGTGAGGGGCTGGAGCAGGGTGGCAATGACCACCATCTGAAAGAGAACCACTGCGCTGATAAACAAGAATAGGCGGGTAGGGCGCGAATGGATTACGACCAATGATCAATCTCCTCAATGGCGGCCGATAGGGTATCAAGGAGAGCTGGGCCACCGAGTAGCGCAAAGATCGGCGCAGCACTTGGCAATACGCGGAAGAGATCATCGCGCCCATACAGGGCAACCTGCATGCTTGCACCGAGTTCAGCAAAGGCCGTCTGCGGATCGCTTGCGGCGGCGTAGCGGGCCAGCGCAAGGTGCGTGCGGGCTTGGTCGAGTGGTTCAGACATCGTGGAGATGAGGCTCCGAGCCTGTGCCAGATCATCGGGCCTACCGTGTTCGATCAAGGCGGCGGCAATCACAGCGAGCACGCGGCTGCGTTGCTGGAGCGTTAGGGTGTGATGGTCGCTATCAAGCAGGGACTGGGCCGCCGCCGTGTTGCCACTGGCAACTAGTGCGGGGGCCGCCATCGTGATAGCGCGGATGTACTCATCTGGCACAATGATTGCCGCAAGGCTCTCCATTGCCTCAAGGGGCGCATCGGAGCGGGCCCGTGCAATCGCCAGATCAGCAAGGGCCCGATCCCGTTCGCGGGCCGCACTGATCTGCATGGCTATCGCGTGTGCCTGTGCCCATTCCTGTCGTTCGGCCAGTAGGTGGGTCAGCTCATCCAAAGTCCAGTCCCGTTCATCCAGATCGGCTAGGGCTTGGGCCGCCGCAATGCCATCCGCCAGATCGCCACGCTGGGCAAGAGCCACCGCCACCCGTGAAAGGGCCCGATCTTGCTCCTCGCCGGTGGGCAGTTGCTGCGCGACTTCGTAGGCTTTGGCGCGGTTGCCGAGCGCGGCATAGGCGGCGGCGAGCATCGCCACGAGGGGCACGCGCACCTCACGCGGCAGGCGGTTAATCACGGAGGTGGCTTGCTCTAGGGCCAGCATAGCTACCAATCCTTCAAGGCGCAGGCGCAGATCGAGCAGGGCCGATACCCGCACAGCCACATCCTGAATCCGCCCGGCTACTGCAAGTGCATCGCCGTCTTTGTCGGCATCAGCGAGGGCTTGCGCGAGCTGCGCGCGCCCACGATCCTGTTGGGTAGGGGTGGGCAGTTGTTCAATGCGGGCAATCGCAGCTTCTTCGTCGTGGGCAGCTAGGTCGCAGGCTAATTCGATCACGGCCCACGAACGGGCGGTTTCGAGGGCTACCGTACTTAAGAGCGCATCGGGGTCGTCAGTTACACCCATTCGGGCCAACCGCACGACAACTTCCGACTGGGCCCACGCCTGCATGCTGGTATGCTCGATCTGGTCGGCAAGCTGTTGGGCCGCGGCATACTGTTCGTGCTGCAAAAGCCAGCGCATAATCTCGGTTTCGAGTGCCCCGCGCCGTTCAACGTGGGCAATCCGGCGAGCAATCTGCAACGCCACCCCAACATCGGTGTGCTGCAAGGCGGTGCGGGCGAGTTCGGTGTGCAGAGTATCGCGCTGTTCGTGCCACGTCGCCGGAAACTTCAGCTCCTCAATATCGAGGGCTTGCGAGAGCAGGCGCATCGCAGAGGTACGCATTCGCAGGGTATAACACGCCTCGCCAACTTGACGTAACACGAGAGCTTTCGGGTGGGCATCGGGCAGTTGCTCGATCAACGTCTGCACGCGGCGCAAGCCCGTTTCGCGGCCGAGCCGTTCAACAGCGATATGCAGCGCGTGGGTGGCGGCATCGGGCGGCATCGTCTGGGACAGGGCGATCAAGGAGCCAGTGAGGGTGGCCGCCCGCACGAGCCGCACAACATCACCCGCGTGCGCGGCATCGCGTAGCTCCCACGCGGCATCGTGGGCCGCATCAAGCAGGCTGCTGGTGCGCCGTTCTTGGGCCCGGACCCATGCTCGCTGGGTTACATAGGGCAACAGCGCGGCCCGCTGGGGAGGGTGGCTTAGGGCGGCGTGACGCGAGAATTGCCGTGCAAGGTAGTGCCCGACTGGATTCAGGCTGGATGATGCCGCACTAGGCGTGTTGGTGGGGCTACTGCCGAGTGAGCCATCCCGCTCAAAGACGTGGAGTGCAGTGCGGGCAAGGGTGGCATGCATCGCCGCGAGTGCGTCGGGGGCGTGGGTATCAATAAAACTGCGTAGGCTCCAGTGATCCAGACTGACGTGGGTGGTGGTAAGCTGCACCAAGCCTAGTTGTTGCCACTGGCTGAGGGTGGGCTGTGGATCGAATTGGAGTACCTGCTGACACAGGGCAAGCGGGAGTGGCTCACCAGCTGCACCGAGCAGCAGCGCGAGGCGTTGCTCCTGCACAGGGAGGTGTTGCCACCACACGGCATACAGGGCGGATAGCTCTGGGCGCACCTGTTCCGAAGTGAGCATGCCCGCCTGCACCATCTGGTAGGCTAGCCGCAGATGCAGGAGATTGCCCTGCGCGGCGGTAATAAGGGGCATCATATCGGCACTGGTGCAGCCCATCCGCAGGAGCAGCTGCGATTGATCGCGTAGGCTGCCGCTGCCACGCTGGGGGAGGGTAATCTGCTCAAGCGGCAGAAACGGTAGCTCTGTGGTGGGCTGGGCCCCGATCACTAGCATACAGCCTTCTGGGAGGGTGTGCGGCAGCAGCAATGGCAGCGAACGCAAGGGCTGGGAAGGACAGGTAGGCAGATCAATCAGGATAATTAAGGGTCTGTCGGGCTTACACTGCACTGCCGCAACGAGCACCGCTTCAAGAGCGTGGGCATTAATCCGCGTGGCCGGTGGGATCAAGGGGACATCCAGATCATACAACGCGATGATCTGGGCGGCGAGGGCGGCTACGCCGTTGCCCTGATCCGCATCGGCAAACCAGAACGGCATGGGGCGCGTGCTGGCAAGATGAGCGAGGAGCGTGGTGATACCACTGCCGGGCGTACCTTCGAGCCGCACTACACCGGATTGCTGGCTCTGCAAGGCAACTTCGAGGCGGGTGAGCGGGAGGCGTTGCCCAGTGAAAGCAGGGGCGGTGCGCTGGATCAGGGCAACTTGCGCGTGGATGCTCGCCTGTACTGTTTGCAGCAGCAGCGGCATACGCTGAAGGGCTGCGACAGCTGGGGGCACAGGTTCCGGCAGTTGGTGTGCGGTCTGGTCGGTCTCAGTCATCACGGCGGATCCTTCTCTTGCGCTCAGTGGGGCGCAGCAATTCCTGTCGCCTGTGGTTTACTTCATCCTTCAACCTCATGATACCACAGCCATCACAGTTCGGCATCCACTCCATACTGCGTCAAGCATGGTACAATGCAGAGCGTGAACCGAGAGCCAGCCTCACAATCCGCAGAGCGCACTACGCCTGAGCCGCTGCCCCCGCACTTGCCCTCGCATTGGCAATGGTCGGTGTTCCTGTTGTTATTCGGGCTAGCCCTGCTGCTACGCGGGCTGACGCTGGGCTGGGGCTTGCCCTATGTCGAGCATCCCGATGAGCCGGCCCTCTTTCGCATTGCCGTGCGGATGGCCCAGACCGGCGATCTGCACCCGTACAATTTCTTCTACCCCTCGCTGTACTACTACATGCTCGCTAGCGTTACCCATTTGTATAGCTGGTGGGGCAGCCTCACGGGACACGGGCTGTCGCTCGAACAGCTCCCACGCGATACGTTCTTTTTCACTACCGCCCCTGATCTGTACATCTGGCAGCGGGCACTGACTGCACTACTCGGTGCAGCGACAGTGCCCGCGCTCTATCTGCTTGGCACGCGCATGTATGGGTGGCATACGGGGCTGCTGGCGGGCGTACTGCTAGCAGTCAGTAGCTACCATATTGAGCATAGCCAATTCATCACCACCGATGTACCGACAGGGCTGTGGTCGGTAGTGGTGCTGCTGGGGGCGTGGGAGATTGCCACCACCGGACGCTGGTGCGGCTACCTCGTGGCTGGGCTAGCGGTGGGCTTGGCTACGGGAACCAAGTACAATGCCTTGATGGTGTCCGTGAGTGTGCCGCTCGCGCACATGCTGTATTGGCAAGGGCGTAGCTTGGGGCGTAGCCTTGTGCCATTGCTAGCGAGCGGGGCCGTCGCGGCGGGCGTATTCTTGCTTACGACACCCTATATTCTGCTCGATTGGCAGAGCTTCATCAGCTCATTCACTGGCAAGGTGGTAGATTACTCGCCGCCGACTGCTGGTGCGTTCGGCGGACGCTTCCCTGTGCAGCAGTATGCCCGTTTCTTCTGGCGCGAGGGCCTCATGCCGACCGGTGTGCTGCTGCTGCTGCTGGGGTTGCCGCTGCTGCTGTGGCGTTCGCCGCGCCCGACGTGGTTGTTGCTAGCCGCAATTGGGGCTGAGGTGGGCTTGCTGCTCACGTTTACGATCCACTTCTCACGCAATCTGCTGCCGATCATTCCACTGGTGTGGCTGCTGGCGGCGGCCGGTACGCTTGCCCTAGCGCGGCTGTTTCCCGTGCGCCTGCCGCGTGCGCTAGCGACGGGGGTGCTGATTGTGCTGCTGCTGGGGCCGCAGATCAGCGATACGGCATGGCTGCTGCGCTACTGGAGCCAACCGCACACGATGCGCTCGGCGGCGGAGGTGGTGCAGGCCCAGCCGCGGGGGATGCTCACGGCGGTAGATAGCAATCCGGTGCAGTGGTCTGGCGATCCGGTGGTATTTCCGTTGCCGCGTGTGTGCGAGCATCCGACGGCGTGGTATCAGCAGCGGGGGTTTCGCTACCTGATTATCAATGAGGATCGCCGCCGCTCGCAGTGCCGCGAGCAATACTTTCGCTTGATTGCGGAAAATCGCGTGCTGGCGAGTTTCCCGCCGCGTGCGGAGGGGCTACGTCCGGGGCCGGGCGGGGCCGTGCTAGATTTGGGGCAGCACCCGCAGCTGATCCCGTTCACCCGACGGGAGGTGCGGTTTGGGGGGGCGTTGCAGCTTCTTGGCTATGAGGTGCAGCCGGGCGAACTTCGGCCCCGAATTAGCCCGCTCGAAGGGGCCGCGACAACGATGCTTGCCGCAGATACGGAGCAGTCGCTTCAGATCAATCTATACTGGTGGGTAGCTCAGCCGTTGCCATTGGATTATTGGCTGTTTGTGCATGTGTATGCCGCCGATGGCACGCGGGTGGCCCAGCGTGATGCGCCCCTGCGCCCCGATTACCCGCCGACGCAGTGGCAAGCGGGCGAGCTGGTGCTGGAGCGGGCCGATATGGTCCTCCCCGCGTTGCCCGCCGGAAGCTACACGCTGCATCTGGGGGTATACGATCCGGCGACGTTTGCCCGCCTGCCGGTTGATGATCCACAGGCTGAAGATCAGCGTATCGTGCTGTTCACGCTGGAGTCTGGGTTCAGATCACTCAACTGAACAAGCCCCTGACATCTGCCACCTAACTCCTACTCCGGTAGTAACACGCGCCGCACGCGCCGCTCTAGCTCGGCACGCGGCAGGCGGATGTGGCGTTGGCAGGTCTGGCAGACGATGCCGATCTCGGCTCCGAGCCGCGTGATCCGCCATGTATCGCCGCCGCAGGCGTGGGGCTTGCGGAGTTGCACAACATCATTCAGCTTGAGCGGGAGCGGGGGTTTCATTCGGGGCGAGCAGGATGGTCTACGTTGGGAAGAGCAGTGGTGTGCTGCTTGGCGGCGTGCCACTGGGCCAGCTTCTGTTCTAGGGTTAGCTCTTGCAAGGTCTGCCCACGTTCGCGCAAGACATGCTCGACGAATTGGAAGCGGCGGCGATATTTGGCATTGGCTTCGCGCAGGGCACTCTCGGCATCAATGGTGAGCCAACGGGCGAGCTGCACCGCCGCATACAGCAGATCGCCAAACTCTTCGCGCAGGTGGGCATGGGTGGCAGGGCTGGGCTGAGCCTGCCACGCGGCGTAGGCAGTGCGTAGCTCGGCAAGTTCTTCATCCACCTTGCCCCAAATTTGCGCTGGCGTGGCCCAATCGAAGCCGACGCGGGCTGCTTTCGTACCATATTTCTGGGCTGTGGCAAGGGCTGGCAGATCGTGTGGAATGCCATCAAGGGCGCTCTCGCGGGTGCGCCCTTTGGCGCGGAGTTCGGCCGCTTTGATCTGCTCCCAAGTATGCAGCACCGTGCCGGTATCGCTGAGCGTCAGGTCGCCAAAGACATGCGGGTGACGGCGGATCAGCTTGCTGGTGATCTGCTCCAACACGTCAGGCAGGGCAAAGTCGCCGGCCTGCCGCGCCATCTCACTCTGCACCACCACTTGCAAGAGCAGATCGCCGAGTTCCTCGCACAAGGCGGGGGTGTCCTGTGCATCGAGGGCTTCAAGGACCTCGTAGGCTTCTTCGCGCAGGGTTGTTCGCAGCGATTGGGCGGTTTGCTGCACATCCCACGGGCAGCCGCCGGGGCCGAGTAGGCGGGCTACCACCCATTCAAGGGCGGCGGTGCTGCGGCGTTGGACTGCTAGCGCAAGCGGTGGCAGATAGAGGGCACAGGCTGCACTGGCGGGTACGGCAAGCGCATGCACATCGGCGAGGGTGAGGGCATGCGGCGGCAGCGGCGTGCCCGCGAAGTCTAGGCTGAGCAGGTGCGCCGGATGCTTGGCGGGGTAGTGCAGCAGCAGCAGGTCGCTCAGTTCGGACAGGCTCGCGGCACTTGGCGGTGGGTCGAGCCAGATGAGGGCGGCAGTGGTGGTGTGGATCGGGTAGGGTAGGCGCGGGGGCTGGTATGCACCGCGTTGCTGGGTGACACTCCATGCCTGCACGTCGCTGATGATCGGCGTATCTGCTAGCCAATCGGAACTGAGGAGCGATGCAAGGTGGTAGAGGTGCGCGGTTGGCAGGGCCGGGTCATTGGGCAACATGGCTCGCCACGCAGCGGCGATGCTTACGCCAGCCACGAGATGCAAAGCACAGCCTTGTGTGCGATACCACGCCAGCATCGCCGGATGATCGTCGGGGCTGCCGGGCAAGGCGAGCGTTGCCCGGCCGTGTGCAGTGGCATAGGCGAGCACGGCGGTGTGCTGTGCCGGATCGGGGTTCAGCGCATGCACGGGTAGCCCAGCAAGGGCAAGGTGGTGCGGGGTGGGGCTAAAGATCAGCGTGGCTTGAGCGAGCTGATCCCGCCCTGCGTAGGTCAGCAGCGCGGGATCGCCAGTGCCCATGCCCACAATCCAAACGATAGGTGCGGCCGTCATTGATTATGGGGATGGGGTCGGAGTTAGCTCAAGTTCTTCAATCGTAATATCGGGCATGCCTTGTGGCATGGCGGGCATCGTTGGCACTTCGGCAGGGAAGGGGAGCGGCACGGTGCTAAGGTCAATGTCGCGATTGACGACCAGCGTACCATCGGCCTCCGCCGCTTTGCGAATGCTCTCGTACCATGGCATGAAGGTTGCTTCAAAATGCTGTTGGGCACTCCCGCTCTGACGGAGCTGCTCAATATCATCGTAGGGGCGATTCTCTTGGCGATCCTCAACTACAATGACGTGGAACCCGAATTGGCTCTTGACAATCACTGGCTTGTTTAGCTCGGCGGTAAAGGCCGCCTCTTCGTATTCGGGCACGAAGTTGCCCTTGGCAACCCAGCCATACGTGCCGCCTTTGTCCTTCGAGCCGGGATCAGTGGAGTATTCCGCAGCAAGTTTGGCGAAGTCTTCCCCCGCTTCTAGCTTCGCCAGCACCTCTTTGGCGGTCGCCTCGTCTTCGACCAGAATGTGGCGCGAGTTGAACATGTCGGCAGTGGTATGCTTCGCCACCACCTGCAACACCAGCTGCTGCTGAGTCAGTTCTTCACGCAGGGCGGCTTCTTCTTCAGCCGTCATCTCGGCTGCTTCCATCCCGCCCATCCCAGCAAATTGCTTGCGCTGCTCGATCTGCTTGTCAATTTCGGCTGGGTCTACGCCTAGCCCTTCTTCGCGGGCGATGCGGGTCAACAGTTCTTGCTGGATCATTTCATCCAGAATTGATTGGCGGACGTTCTGCTCATCGGCAAGGGCGTTGATCTCCTCCTCGCTCTGCCCCTGCATCCGCATTTGGGTAAGGATCGGGCCAAGGGTTTCTTCCAAACGTTGCTCAAAATCAGCGAGGGTGACAACTTGATCATTGATGCTAAACAGCACGGGGCTGGCGGGGGTTGGGGTTGCGGCGGATGGATTTGCGCCACAGCCAGCCAACAACCCGAGTCCGAGTAGCAACAGCATGATCTGAGTGGGGAACCACTTCACGGTACATCTCTCCTTAAGTTAAGTATAGTGATAGATACTGTGGTGCACGAAGCCTATGCTTTACGTACCTCTGGTTTGCCTTCGCCCAAGGTAAGAATTGCGGTGAAGGCTTCTTGCGGAATCTCAACACTGCCAACCATCTTCATGCGCTTTTTGCCCTCTTTCTGCTTCTCCAGCAGCTTGCGCTTGCGCGACACGTCGCCGCCGTAGCATTTGGCAAGCACATCCTTCCGCATTGCCCGAATCGTTTCGCGGGCAATGATCCGACTACCGACTGCCGCTTGAATCGGCACTTCAAACATCTGGCGCGGGATCAGCTTGCGGAGCCGCTCGACGAGTTCGCGCCCCTGCCCATAGGCCATATCGCGGTGCACAATGGCCGAGAGGGCATCTACCGCTTGCCCATTAACGAGAATGTCGAGCTTGACCAGATCCGCTTCTTGGTAGCCGGCGAGGGTATAGTCCAGCGAGGCATAGCCCTGTGTGCGGCTCTTGAGTTGATCGTAGAAATCTATGACCATCTCGGCTAGTGGCATTCGATATTTGAGCAGGACTCGTTGCGAATCAAGATACTCCATGTGCTCGAACGAGCCGCGCTTGCTCGTGACTAACTCCATAATGGGCCCAATATAGCGTTTGGGAGCGATAATGTTGATCGAGACAATCGGCTCCTCAATCGCTGCAATTACGCCTGTGTCTGGCATTTCAGAGGGGTTGTCCACCTCAAGAATGTCGCCGTTGGTTTTGAGCACTTGATATTCGACACTCGGCGCGGTGATCAGCAGATCGAGCTTGTACTCGCGTTCGAGCCGTTCGCGCACAATCTCCATGTGCAGCAGCCCAAGAAAGCCGCAGCGAAAGCCAAAGCCGAGTGCGCTGCTGCTTTCGGGCACAAACGATAGGGCTGCATCATTCATCTTGAGCTTTTCGAGGGCTTCGCGCAGATCACCGTAGGCGTTGCTATCAATGGGGAACAAACCTGCAAAGACCATCGGCTTGGCGGGCCGATAGCCGGGAAGCGGCGCGAATGCGGGATTGGCAGCAAGCGTGATCGTATCACCAACTTGACACTCATCTACCGACTTTAGTCCGGTAGCAATATAGCCGACCTCGCCTGCCGCCAATTCGCCAAGTGGGGTCATCCCCGGACGAAATACGCCCAATTCAAGAATATCGGCATAGGCAGTCGTGCCGATAAACTGTACGCGCTCATTGGTACGGAAGGAGCCGTCTACCACACGCACATAGGCAATCACGCCCTTATACGAGTCATAGTGGGCATCGAAGATCAGGGCCCGGGCCGCAGCGTCTGGCTTGCCGGTGGGGGCAGGGATGCGTTCCACGATGGCCTGTAGAATTGCCTCAATGCCAATCCCCTCTTTGGCCGAGGCAAGAATGACATCGTTTTTATCTAGCCCCAGCACATCCTCGACTTCTTGGGCAACCTGTTCAGGGTTGGCACTGGGGAGATCAATCTTGTTAATCACGGGAATGATCGTCAAGTCGTTCTCTAGCGCGAGATAGACATTGGCCAAGGTTTGGGCCTCAATGCCTTGCGCGGCATCCACCACGAGCAGTGCCCCTTCGCACGCGGCGAGCGCACGGCTCACTTCATAGGTGAAGTCTACGTGGCCGGGACAGTCAATCAAATTCAGGATGTACGCTTGCCCATCTGCGCCGGTATAGTGCATCCGCACCGCTTTGGCTTTGATCGTGATCCCTTTTTCGCGTTCCAGATCCATCGCGTCAAGGAGCTGTTCACGGCGTTCGCGGGCAGTGATTGTGCCGGTTGCTTCAAGCAGCCGATCCGAGAGCGTAGTTTTGCCGTGATCAATATGGGCAATAATCGAGAAATTCCGCACGCAGGACTGGTCTTGCATAGTCATCCTGTTCCAGTTGCTGCGTTAGAACCCGCAGCAGATAGAATCATTCTGTGCAGTAGTATATCAGATGCATCTCACTGCCGCAATGAAGGGATGATTAGACCCTGCGTTGACAGGTGTTGGGAAACTCCCTAGACTACCAGTAGAAGAAATTTGGCGTGAGGGGGAAGGAGTATCTTGGGGCTACACTTTCCGAATCGCAATCAGATCGCGTTCGTTAATTTGCAGGGGCAACTCGGTGTGGTTGATCCGTATGGGACGCGGATGGTGGTGCTAAGTGCGGATATGCCTACGAGCTTCCACTTTCCGGCATGGTCACCGAATGGACAGCACCTTGCCTGCACCACCACCGATGCTCGTGGCGGTGCGCTGTTGGTCGCGGAAGCCTATGTTGCACCGGAGCGACCATTGTTTCGCACGCTCTATCGAGATGAAACTGAACGCCCGTTCTATTTATACTGGTCACCCGACAGTCAAGCGATCAGCTTTCTTGCGGCCCATCCAGCTGGGCTTGGGCTACATCTCGCCTATCCGGCTGATGCCGCTGCACCTGCGCCGCAGCTGCTCACGGTGGGGCAGCCTTGCTTCTGGCAATGGTCGCCGCAGGCTGAGCAACTGCTTGTCCATACGGGGGCGGATGGAGTTGATGCCCGGCTGGAGTTTATCCCTGTTGGGCCAAGGCCGGGCAGGTCGCCACGAGTCATTGTGGAGGGGCAGCTGGGCATATTCCAAGCTCCCAGCATTGCTGCCAATGGGGACTACTGGGCGTATACTGTGCGCGATAGCCGCAAGAGCCGGATGGTGATCGGGTGCACGAGCCACCCCGAAAAGCTCACCTTGCCACATCAGGGCGGCGTTGCGCTAGCGTGGAGTCCAGTGCAGCCCTTGCTGGCCTACATCTGCCCGACGTTGCCGGCCCGCCACTTCTATGGGCCGCTGCACTTGCTAGATATACACACTGGTGATGTCCGCACCTTGACGCTCGCGGATGAGGTAGTGTTGGCGTTCTTCTGGTCGCCCAATGGTCGCTACATTGCCTATCTGCGCCTCGATCCGGCAACCTTTCGGCAGGTTGCCCCGCGCCCTCGAACGAATGGCGCATCCACCAATGGGCATCATCCGCCGCCTGCCTCGCGCCGCGACGATCCCCTGCTCCAGCTGTGGGTGGTGGACGTTGCCACCCACGAACGCCAATTGCTGATCCGCTTCCAGCCCTCTGAGGAGTTTGTCGCGCAGTTTTTGCCCTTCTTCGATCAGTATGCCCTGAGCCATCGCCTGTGGTCGCCGGATAGCGATGCCCTTGTGCTGCCGGGCAGTCCGGCCGATGCGGCTGCTGATATGGTGCAGATTCTGGTGGTGCCCCTCGCAGGCGGCACGCCGCGCCCGATTGCGCGGGGGCGGGTCGCCTTCTGGAGTTGGCAGTAGGCGGCGGATGGGCAGGCTGTAGCGATCCTGCAACAATACTCCCCCAGTGTACGTCGTAGGCGTAGATCACGCGCTGGCAAGGTGAGTATCCGTGTGCCCCACGTGCCTAGGCGCAGACGTAGCGACACCTAGCCAAATGGCGTGTGGGGCCTGTATCAACACGGGGTATAATACGATAAGTTTTGGAGTTGCGCCACTCCGCGCAACCCGTGCGAATTCCCAACACTAGAGATTTCAGCATTGAAAGGACAGCAGATCGGTGAGTAGAAAAATTCGTGTTGCGATCATTGGGGTGGGCAACTGCGCCTCATCGCTGGTACAAGGTGTACAGTATTATCGCCATACCAGCGATGAAACGGACGTGCCCGGCTTGATGCACGTCAATTTGGGGGGCTACCGCATCCGCGATATTGAGTTCTCGGCGGCGTTTGATGTAGTGCAGAGTAAAGTGGGCACAGATCTCTCGGTGGCGATTTTTGCCGAGCCAAACAATACCTACAAATTTACCGATGTGCCTCACCTGAATGTGCCCGTGCAGCGGGGGCCCACGCTCGATGGACTCGGCAAGTATGTCCGCCCTTTGATTGACGAATCGCCGCGTGAAGTGGATAATGTAGCCGCAATCCTGCGCGAGACGCGCACCGATGTCGTTGTGTCGTACCTGCCGGTGGGGAGCGAGGAAGCTACCCTGTGGTATGCCGAGCAGGTGCTTGAGGCCGGTTGTGCCTTGATCAATTGCGTGCCGGTCTTTCTGGCGAGTAAAGCGGAGTGGCGCAACCGCTTTGCGGCGAAAGGCTTACCGTTGATTGGCGATGACATCAAGAGTCAAGTTGGCGCAACGATTACCCACCGCGTGCTGACTCGCCTGTTTGAAGAGCGCGGCGTGCGCCTTGATCGTACCTATCAACTCAACTTTGGCGGCAACACCGATTTCCTGAATATGCTTGATCGGGATCGGCTAGAGAGCAAAAAGATCAGTAAAACCAATGCCGTGACGAGCCAGCTGGGCACGCACCTGCCGCCAAGCAATGTGCACGTGGGTCCGAGTGATTATGTGCCATGGCTGGGAGATCGCAAGTGGGCCTATATTCGGATGGAAGGAACCACCTTTGGCGATGTGCCCTTGAATCTGGAACTCAAGCTGGAAGTGTGGGATTCACCCAACTCGGCGGGGGTCGTGATTGATGCAATTCGCTGTGCCCGCATTGGGCTAGATCGCAAGCTGGGTGGTGCGCTGTATGCGCCGAGTGCCTACTTTATGAAAACACCACCGCGCCAATATACCGACCATGAAGCCTTCCAAATGACGGAGGATTTCATCGCGGGCAAGATTGCCCGCTAGCCATACGGTTACGGGGTAGGCGGCGCGGCACACAACGAGGAACCGCATGAAGCTGGTGATCCAGATCCCCGTGTTGAATGAGCGTGAGACGATTGCGGCGGTGTTGGATGATCTGCCGCGCAGCATTCCCGGCATCAGCGAGATTTGCATCCTCATCATTGATGATGGCTGCACCGATGATACGATCCGCATCGCCCTGAAACACGGTGCGGATCACATCGTTAAGCATACCAGCAACAAAGGCTTGGCGGCCGCGTATCAGACGGGAATAGATACGGCACTGAAGCTGGGCGCAGATATTATTGTCAATACGGATGGCGATCACCAGTATCCGGGGGGTGAAATCCCGCGCCTTATCGAGCCGATCTTGCAGGGCAAAGCCGATGTGGTGATTGGTGATAGGCAGGTGCAGCAGCTTGAACACTTCTCGCCGCTAAAGAAGTGGCTCCAACATCTGGGTAGCTCCGTGGTGCGATGGGCCTCCGATACAGATGTGCCCGACACGGTGAGTGGCTTTCGCGCACTCTCGCGGGAAGCAGCATTGCGAACGTTTGTAACCACCGATTTCTCCTACACGGTCGAGAGTCTGATCCAAGCGGGCAAACGCCGCCTAACAGTCGCTACCGTGCCGATCCGCACCAATTGTGTAGATCGGCCCTCCAAGCTGCATCGCGGCAACTGGAACTTTGTCAAACGCCAAGCGGCAACGATTGTACGCACCTATGCTACCTACGAGCCGCTCAAAACCTTCAGCTACATCAGTGGCTTCTTCCTGCTGCTAGCAACCCTGCTGCTGGGGCGGGCGGCCTATGTGTTTATCGGGCGGCGGCTGGATTTGGTGAGTGCCTCGAATGATCAATCGCTCATGATCGGGGGGGCCCTGCTGATTATGGCCTTTATCGCCTTCTTGATCGGGTTGCTTGCGGATCGGGTGCGGAGTGGGCAGCGCGTGAGTGAGGAGGTGCTGTACCGCGTGCGGGCCATGCAGGTTGAGCAGGAGGCGTGGCAACGGGCCTTGCGGCGCGAATTGGATGAGCTGGAAGCTCGCCAGAGCCACCTCGAGCACCGTCTATCAGCAGATGCCGTGCCGCTCAAGCGCGATGGGTAGGTCAATAAATCGGTGAACATCGCGCCTATTGGTGGAAGCCCAAACCGAACCTCGGTGACTATACCCTTGCGTGAATGGTCTAGGCACTTAATTCCAACTTCCGATAGAATGATGGGTGCGGTTCGGGACGCACGGGGCGGATAACCGAGAACACCTGCGGCATTGCAGGCGCACTGGAGCAGGTCATCTGCACCACGTGCTCCTGAGGGTGTGGTGCGGCACGTTCTGAGGGTGCGGTTGTATCGTCGGGAACAACCTGCACAAAGCCAATGCTTTGAAAGAAAGGCACAGCAGCTGCGGGAACATTGGTCACGATAAGCGGGCGGATTGGTTGCAACTCGGCGAAGGTGTGTACAAGACTCGTGCCGATGCCATTGCCACGCCACTTAGGGGCAACCCAGAGATTCTCGATGTAGGTGCTAAAATATTCGAGGAAGCCAATGATTTGTTGATCATACTCCGCGATGATAGTCAAGCCGCCCAGCCACATTCTATCTTCGTTATGCACCAGATGCATATTCCACTGTTCCATCAGCTTATATTCATCGTAGCGTAGTTTACGAATACGAAATCTTGTGACCAGAGCATCCATCCTTGTTCCTTGTTCTGTGCTAAACACCTATTATTTTGAATATCAATCACCATTTTTTACTGGTTCTTATGAACCAAACCAATCCCAAAATACGTAAAACGCAGTTGAGCCTTTGGAATAAACACTCCTCAAACAGCATGGGCTTGATCCATCCTGAGTGAACGGAGCAAGTGTACTAGTATGGGTAGTATTGGATCGGGCAAAAAATTGGGCCTTAGTCATTGGCAAGCAGGCACAGCTTGATAGACCTACTTATAGTTGCCAACAGAGCGGTTGTTTCTCATTCATTTCGGTTCCCCATAGTGATGCGGCACTACGAGGAACGGAACTATAACAATAGATATTAGATATATAAGTTATATAATAACTCTAGCATTGTCAGTATAGCCTGAATCTGGAATATATGTCAAGTTTCTTAATGCAAGGAATGGAATAGTTTTCCTCAAGAAGTGGTATAGGATTCTTGAACATTGGAGATGTCAAGCACATAGCGGGATCAGTTGTTCACCGTCGCTGGGTGCTGTTCAGGCTGATTGTCAGCTCAGCGGTATTGTGCGTTAGGGCAGGGCAAACAGGCGGAACACGAGCACCACACTTGTTGTAGCGAGGACAAAGCCGGCGAGGACTTGCAAGGCCGTGTGATTGCCGGTACGTACCCGTGCCCAGCCCACCGAGAGCGCAGCCAGCCACGCCAGCACCCCGAAGGCGGGGGTGTAGAGCAGGGCGAGCGTGGCAAATGAGGCGGCACTGGAACCATGGACGCTGATCTTCCAGAACATGTTGACCAGCGCGGCGATCAGGGTGACGGTGGCTCCGCTGGCCAGCAATGCCAGAAATGCAGGCGGTGCGTTGAGGAGCCACAGCACGCCTGTACCGACCAGTAGCGTGGCAAGGCTAAAGGCATACAGCTCGTAGCGTTGGGTGCGGTTGGAAACATCCTCATCGCTGTATGCGCCCTGCCGCAATCGCCACACAAAGAAGAGTGTAGGTGGGAGGATCATGACCAGAATGCTCAATGTGGCCCATGCCAGCCCAGTTAGCCATGCATCCGTGCCCGCTAGCCCAATGAGGAAGAAGCTGGCTATGCCAAGCAGCATTGGGTGAAAGAGCCGCGAGAGAAACCGCGCAATGGCATACTCGCGGCTTGTATCTTGCGCTAGTGCGTGCGCTGTTGCTTCGGTTACATCACGCATGCTGGTGCCCTTTCGCGTGTTGGCAGAGCGAGTCCGCTCCGCCGGTTCCGGCTAAAAGATAGATACCCGTGCCGCAACGCGCTGATCCAATTCGTGCTGGATCAGCTGGCGGACTTGCTCACACAGCATTAACACGATCAACGGATCATCCGCTGCCGCCGCCCCATACTGGGCCGTCTCGATGGGGGGCAGAAAGCTGATGTGCCAGCGTGTCGGCAGGGGGATGGCTCCGATGATGCCGAGCCATGGAAAGAATGGCGTAACCGGAAAAAACGGTGCGCCAATCAGCCGGGCGATGGGGGTGAGATCACCAATTAAGGGGTAGATCTCCTCTGCCCCAACGACGGCGACGGGAATGATCGGTGCGCCGGTTTGCAGGGCATTCCGCACGAAGCCGCACCGCCCAAAGCGAGCGAGCCGATAGCGGTGGCTGAAGGGCTTGCCGATGCCTTTTGCGCCTTCGGGAAAGATACAGATCAGTTCATCTTCTTCGAGCAGGCGCACCGCATTGGCAGGGAGCGCGGCAACTTGCCCTAGGGCGGTGAAGAGCGGGGCAATGATCGGAACGTGGCAAAACCAATCCAGATATAGGCTGCGGACGAGCCGCTGCGCCGGATGATCCTCATACACCGCTGCGGTAATCATGGTTGCATCCCACGGCAAAACCCCGCTATGGTTGGCGAGCAGCATTGCCCGCCCGTGTGAGGGGATGTGATCCAGTCCACTGGTGGTAATGCGCCACCACCGCCGATAGAGGAACTGCAACAGGGGGCGCATTAAGTCAATCACATCTTGATCGGTTCCATACGGATCGGTGCGATAGTTCCCCGTGATCCGTTTCTCAAGGAAGTCGAGCAGGGCCCGGAGCTGGTAGTGGAGCAGTTCACCCAATTCGCCCCATAGTTCGGGCTGCACCAGATCGCTCGCACCGTGTCCAGTTTGGTGCAACAGGGCGAGCATCTGCGGGCTACGTGGCGGGGGCAGGCGATGCAGGGCGATGCGTAGCCCGCGCACAAGATCAAGCATACCCTGATCGGTGCTGATCTGATTCTGGATTGTTGCCCGTACTGGCGGTGGCAGTTCTGGTGCGCTAGGCAATCTGGTGATCTGGGTGGGGTTCGGCACGTCCAGCGGCTGCGGTGCGGGTGGCACAAGCGGTGCAGGCACTGGGTCTAGCGGGTGCTCGGTTGGCGGGCGGCGGTTCAGAGCGGTGTGCATCCGGCAGTAGTCGCTATCGGGTAGGGCTTGGTTGCGGCACTGGCTCCCCTTGCGGGTTATTGCGGCACATTGGCGCGGCTCAGTCGGCTCACTTGGCTGAGTCGGTTCGGTCGGTTCAATCACGGGCACGTTCTCCAGAGGGTGCTTCGCGCAGCGGCAGGGCGTGGGGCGTAGTGGCCCGTGCGGGGGTGTGTAGCGTTGCTAGCCCACGCAGCAGATCGTAGGCATTGTGGCGTGGCTGCCACTGCAAGGTGGCGATGGTTTGGCGCAGATCGGCAACGCAGGGATAGACGAGAAACTCCAGATCGGCAAACCAGCCGGTGAGCTGCTTGCGTAGTCCCAACGCACCCGCGAGCGCAAACGGCACGGGCAACACGCCACGCGGCTGCCGGCCCGTCAAGCGAATGGCCTGATCCAGTGGGATTGGGTCAAGGGCGGCCAGATTGAAGCAGCCGCACGCATCGCCGAGTGCGGCGAGCACTACCGCATCGGCGGCATCATCGGGGTGCAGCACTTGGATGCGGGGCGTGTAGCCGATTAGCATCGGCGGGTTGCGCTGGGTCAGGTATGCGGTCAAGGGCGACCACGCCTGATCGCCGACGATGCTGGCGCAGCGCAGAATGACCACTTCCGTATGCGGGTGGCTCTGAGCGAAAATCTGGGTCAAGGTGTCAAGTTCGCAGTAGTCGCGCAGCAGCCCCGACTTGCGGGCTTTCTGCACGGGGGTGTCGGTCGTGATGAAGGCGGCATGATTGGCGCGTGCGCCATAGACGAGCGTGCTGCTCCGCACAATCACGCGGCGCACACTGGCGGCGGCACACGCCCCCAGCAGCGTGAGCGTGCCCATAACGTTGTGCTGCAACGCGGCTTCACGGTTGGGAGCGGGGGCATCTTCACCAATCACGTCAAGGTGGATCAGCGTATCCACCTGCTCAGCGCGGAGCCACGCTACAAGCTGTTGGGCGGCAGCGGTGCTGACCAGCATATCGCCGTGTGTGAATTCGAGCGGGATCGTGCTAGCCCGTTGAATCAAGCGCACCTGTGGGTGCTGGCAGAGCCGCTGGGCCACGCGGTAGCCTAATTGAGTTGTACTACCATTTAAGAAGAGTGTTCTCACGCCGTGTCTACTCTGCCTGTATGCTAGTTGGTGGGGGTACGCTAACGATGTTTTCACGCAGCCATGCCTCTAGCCCTTCCCGATCCATATCGGAGTGGGCCAGTGCCCGCACCAACCAGACGAGTTCGGCACTACCGATGTCGGCGCGGAGCGTGTGTCCGTTGCTTTCCAAAAAGCGCAACATGGCGATTAGGGCAGTGCCATCGTTGCCACTCAGAAACGGGTGATCCTTAATAATTAAGAACGTGATCACGGCGGCTTTACTGCATAGATCGGGGTACAGTTCGGTGCCGAACATGACTTGGCGGGGTGCATGCAGCACAGTCGCCAGCCGATCTTGGCTGGCAATGCCGAGTAAGCCGCCATACGTGGCGACGATGTAGGCGTGCAGATCAAGCAGATCATCCTGCGATAGATACAGTGTTGTGTTGGTCGTATCCATCATAGACTGGCAAGGAGTGATGCAACTCTACTCGCGCTACACCCCAACAATCTCACGGAAGGCACGGTCATAACGATCACGAATACCTTTGGCCCACGTTCGCATCTGTGGACTCATCGGGCGGCGCAAGAGGATTTCGCGCTCAGTGAAGATAATCTCTACCATCTCTTCCTCGCCTAGCCCAACTGCACGCAACCAGCCCTGTACAACGGTCGGTAGACTCTCGCGTTCAACACTAAATGAGCGTGGCATGTCAATGCCCCTCCCGGCTACGTAGATGCGGAAACAGAATAACTTCGCGGATCGTGGGCTGATCGGTCAGGACCATCACAAGCCGATCAATGCCCACGCCCAGCCCGCCTGTTGGCGGCATAGCATACATCAGCGCATTGATGTAATCGGTATCCATCTGGTGGGCCTCATCATCGCCGGCCGAATAGGCCCGTCCCTGCTCCAGAAACCGCTGCTCCTGATCAAGCGGATCATTCAGCTCAGAGAAGGCATTGCCTAGCTCCATCCCTGCTACAAAGGCCTCAAAGCGTTCCGTCAAGCCGGGCCGCGTGGGGTGGCGTTTGGCGAGGGGCGACAGTTCCACCGGATAATCTATGACGAAAGTGGGTTGGATCAGCAACGGTTCCACAAAGGTGCTAAAGAGTTCATCCACCTGCTTGGCCCACGTCGCCTTACGTTCGATCTTGCCGGTGCGGTGGAGATTGGCAGCCGTGATCCGGCTCCAGAGATCATCGAGATCGGGGTGCGCCAAGACATTGATGCCGGTCTGCTCGGCAATGCTCTCGATCAAGCCGATGCGCGGCCATGTGGGGGCAAAGTCGATCACCTGCCCCTGATACGTGACTGCTGTGCTACCGGTGACCGCGAGCGCAATATGGCGGAACATTGCTTCCGTCAACTGCATCATATCGTTGTAGTCGGCGTAGGCGAGGTAGCACTCCATCATGGTAAATTCGGTGTTGTGGCTGCGGTCTACGCCTTCGTTGCGGAAATTCTTGCCGATCTCGTACACGCCCGGAAAGCCCCCGACAATCAGGCGTTTCAGGTACAGCTCGGTGGCAATGCGGAGATACAGCTGCTGGTCGAGCTGATGGTGGTGGGTGATAAATGGCCGCGCCGCTGCACCGCCATAGATCGGCTGCAAGATGGGCGTTTCCACCTCAACGAAGCCGCGCTCGTCGAGGTAGCCGCGCATGCTGCTGATGGCCAGTGCCCGCTTACGGAACACCTCGCGCCGATCCGCATTCACAATCAGATCGAGGTAACGTTGGCGCAGGCGTTCTTCCACGTCGCGCAAGCCTTCCCACTTTTCGGGGGGCGGGTTGAGGGCTTTGGCGAGTAGGCGCAGATCCTGCACAAAGATCGAAGCCTCGCCGCGTTTGGTGCGCCGGAGCGTGCCTTGCACCTCGACAATATCAAACGTATCGAGTTCATCGGCAAACCGATCAAAGAGCAGATCGCCCAGATCGCCGCGACTCAGCCAGAGCTGAAGCTCGCCTGTGCCGTCGTTGATATGCGCGAACGCGAGCTTGCCCAGCACGCGCCGCGCCCCGATGATCCGCCCCGCGAGTGTGAGTGGCGTGGCTGCATCGGCGAGGGCATCGAAATCTGCCAGTGCGGCCCCAATCGTGTGGGTGCGCTGGCTTGTGGTCGGGAAGCCTTCCTGCCCCGCTGCCTGAAGCCGTTCGAGTTTCTGCAAACGCTGCTGCTGTAATTCGTTGAGTTCCATTGGGCAACGATTTCTGTATGACGATTCGTTTTTCCTCATGACAGTATAGCATAAAGGTATCAGGTGTCAGGTGTCAGGTATCAGGTGTCAGGTTACTGAGATGAATACGTCCCCCGCAACTGCCTCCACGCCTGAGCCGCGCCGCCTTAGTGTAGGTGGCAGTTTCTGGCTGTATCTGCCACTATTTGCCGCCCTAGAGCTTGCCACTCCCCGATCTGGCCCATTGTTGGGTGTTGTGCTGTATGTGAGCCTGCTGATCGGCTTGAGCCTGCATAGTAGCCTTGCCCGCCAAGAATCCGCTGCCCGCCTTGCACTCGCCCTGACGCTGCTGCCCCTAGTGCGCCTGCTTACGCTCGTGCTGCCTCTGCTTGCCCTGCCGCCCCTGCTGGGCTATCTGGCTATGCTGGTGGGCAGTGCGCTTGCCTGCGCGGTGGTGCTCCTCCAGCTCAATCTGCGCTGTTCTGCCGTGGGTTTGGGGCTGCGCGTTCCGGTGCTGCATCTGCTGATGTTGAGCAGTGTGCCCGGCTTGGCTGCACTGCACTTTGCGTTTGCCGCCCCCGCTGCCTTGGTCAGCAGCGAGCTAGTGTCCAGTACGCCTGTTCCAGCTGCACCGCTTGCGTTGCTTGTGCTCGGTGGGATGTTATTCATCGGCGGGATGCTAGAGGAGGTGATCCTGCGGGGGGTAGTGCAAACCGTCGCCCTACCCCTGATGGGCCGACGTGCGCTGATCTTCGGCGCACTAGCGGGGGCGATGCTGTACGTCGGCACTGCTCCGATCAGTGCGCTACTGCTGATCGGGCTGGTAGGCTGGCTATTTGCCCATATCAGCTACCATACTGGCTCGGTGCTAAGCGTGGCCTTGCTGCGCGGCTCCACTAACGTGCTGTACCTGCTCGGCTTGCCAGCTTTGCTGGGCCCGCCGGATGCATCCGCATTGCTCGTCGCCCTTGTGCCACTTGGCATGCCCACTGCGCTGCTCGTGCTGGTGTTGCTGGTGCTGATGAGCTTGCTGCTGGCGTGGGTGCTGGTACTGTTTGGCTATCTGTGCGCTCGCCCCACGAGTTGACAGCCGTGTCCGCTCTGCCCATAATGACAGCAGACCTTTGTCTTAGCTGCATAGTCTATCTGCACAGAAAGCGAGCGACCTCTATGACGACGGAAATTGCCACGGGCTTCGAACTGCTCCGTGATGCGTATGTAGCCGAAATTGCGTCGCAGGTGCGCCTGTATCGCCATACCCGCACCGGAGCCGAGATTATGTCCATTGAGAATGATGATGAGAATAAAGTGTTCGGGATTGCCTTCCGCACGCCGCCCACCGACTCCACCGGCATTGCCCACATCCTTGAACATTCGGTGCTGTGCGGTTCGCGCAAGTACCCGCTCAAGGAGCCGTTTGTCGAACTGATCAAAGGCTCCCTGAACACCTTCTTGAATGCCTTCACCTTTCCCGATAAAACCTGCTATCCGGTGGCGAGCCAGAATACGCAGGACTTCTACAACCTAATTGACGTATACCTTGATGCGGTCTTCTTCCCGCGCCTCACGCCGCATGTGTTGGAGCAGGAGGGCTGGCACTACGAACTGGAACATCCCGACGATCCGCTGATCTTCAAGGGTGTCGTCTTCAATGAGATGAAGGGTGCGTTTGGCGCACCGGAACGTGCGCTCAACTCCTACGCCCAGCGTTCGCTGTTTCCCGATACCACCTACGGCGTGGAGGCGGGCGGTTTGCCCAGCCACATTCCCGACTTGACCTTCGAGCAGTTCAGCGCGTTTCATCGTACCCATTACCACCCCTCGAATGCACGCATCTTTTTCTACGGCGACGACGACCCGCAGCGGCGGCTGGAAATCATTGCCGCGTATCTGGATGAGTTTGAGCCAATCACGCCCGACTCGGAGATTGCCCTTCAGCCGCCCTTCGCTGCGCCGCGCACCCTGACGTATCCCTACAGCGTGGATGCCGACGAAGACGTGGGCAAAAAGAGCATGGTCTCAGTCAATTGGGCTTTGCCCCCCACCAACGATGCAGAGCTGGTGCTCGCCCTTGAAATCCTCGACCAGATTCTGCTTGGTACGCCCGCCAATCCGCTCTACAAAGCCCTACTCGATTCCGGCTTGGGCGAGGATTTAACCCACTCCGGCTTCGATGAGGATCTGCGGCAAGGGATGTTTAGCGTCGGGATGAAGGGCATTGCATCCGATGATGTGGGCAAGGTAGAGCAGCTTATCCTGAACACACTTGCCCAACTGGCCGAGCAGGGTATAGGCCACAATACGATTGCAGCGGCCGTGAATACGGTTGAGTTCCGGCTCCGCGAGCGGAACACCGGCTCGTTTCCACGTGGCTTGGCGGTGATGATCCGTGCGCTAACGACGTGGCTGCACGGCGATGACCCGCTTGCCCCGCTGGCTTTTGAGCAACCGCTTGCAGCGATCAAGCACCGCCTTGCCAGCAATACGCCCTTCTTTGAGCCGCTGATCCGCGATCTGCTGCTGAACAATCCGCACCGCACGACGGTGATCTTGCAGCCTGACCCTGACCACGCCCGCCGCGAAGCTGAAGCCGAGCAGCAGCGTTTGGCGGCGGTGCGGGCGACGCTTTCGGATGCGGACGTGCAGGCGATCATTGCGAATACCCGGATGTTGAAGCAGATGCAAGAAACCCCCGATCCGCCGGAAGCGATTGCGCTGATCCCTGCGCTCACGCTCGCTGATCTGGATCGCCACGAACGCCCCATCCCAACCGAGCAGCTTGTGCAGCTCGGCACGCTGGTGCTCTACCACGAACTCCCCACGAGTGGCATTGGCTACGTAGATTTAGCGTTTGATCTGCACGGCCTGCCACAGGAACTGGTGCCCTACTGCGGGCTGATTGGGCGAATCCTGTTTGAGACGGGCACGGATGCAGAAGATTTCGTGAGCCTCGCCCAGCGCATCGGGCGCACTACGGGCGGCATTGGAGCACAGGCGTGGTCGTCAGCAATCGCTAATGCTGAGCAGGGGGCAACGCGCTTGATGGTGCGCGGCAAAGCCACCCGCGATAATCTGGGTGAGCTGTTCAGCATCATGCGCGACGTGCTACTCACGGCTCGCTTGGACAACCGCGAACGCATCCGCCAGCTGGTGCTTGAGGAGAAAGCCCAACTGGAAGCAGCCCTTGCGCCCGCCGGACACCGCTTCGTGGGAGCCTACCTTGCGGGGCTGTTTAATGAGGCGGGATGGACGACTGAGCAGATGGGTGGGATTGGCTACCTGTTCTTCTTGCGCCAACTCGTGCAGCAGGTTGACAATGATTGGGATGGCGTGCATACCCGCCTCGTACAGCTGCGCGAGCAGATCGTGCGCCGCCCCAACGTGATTGTCAACATTACTGCCGATAGCGCAACGTGGCAGCAGGCACGTCCGCCGCTCGAGCAGTTCCTCGCTGCGCTGCCCGCATCGTTGGGCGAAGTGCAGGTGTGGCAGCCGACGTATGCCCAGCCCTTTGCTGGGCTGAGTATGCCTTCGCAGGTCAACTATGTGGGCAAAGCCGCCAACCTCTACCAGCTTGGCTACACGCTGCACGGCTCGGTGCTGGTAGTCCTGAAGTATCTGAATACGACGTGGATGTGGGAGCAGGTGCGTGTGAAGGGCGGAGCCTACGGCGGCTTTGCCCGTTTCAACCGCCATTCAGGGGTGTTCGATTTCCTCTCCTACCGTGACCCGAACCTGCTTGGCACGCTCGCCGTGTATGACAAAACGGCGGAGTTTTTGCGGAGCGTGGAGCTAACTGAGCAAGATGTGACCCGCAGTATCATCGGCACGATAGGCGACATAGACTCCTACCGCCTGCCGGATGCACGCGGCTACACTGCGCTGACGCGCTACTTGATTGGCGACGATGCCGACACGCGCCAAGCCTTGCGCGAACAGGTTCTTGGCACGACAATTGCCGATTTCCGCGCCTTTGCGGAGGTGCTCGAGCAGGTGCGTACACGGGGGATCGTAGCGGTGCTTGGTTCGGCGGAGCAGATCGCCGCCGCTAATGCCCAGCAGCCCAATCTGCTGACGAAGGTGAAGGTGCTATAACGGCGCGATGTCCGGTATGTGGGGGGGCAGATGTGGGTAGTCTGCCCCCCGCCCCGTTTGCGTAGACTGCCTGACCCATGCTAGACTAGGCATAGCGATGGCAATGATTGAGACACGATGACTAGCGCATCAAGCGCATAATGAGGAGGCGAGTTTATGGCAACCAACACCGCAGACCTACGCAACGGCGCAGTGTTGCGCTACAACGGCGGTCTTTGGCAGGTGGTGGAGTTTCAGCATGTCAAGCCCGGCAAGGGCGGGGCGTTTGTCCGCATCAAGATTAAAAATCTGGTGACGGGCGCAGTGATCGAGGATCGCCTACGGGCGGGCGAAGAAGTCACGATTGTGCGGGTCGAACGCCGCCAGATGCAGTTTCTCTACCGCGAAGATGATCACCTGATCTTTATGGATAATGAGACCTTTGATCAGCTGCCCGTGCCGGCCGCCATTGTCGGTGATAGCGTGCGTTTTCTGAAAGAAAATGAAACCTGTGATTTGGTGATTAGTGGCGATGATGACCAAATCATTGGTGTAGAATTACCCACGTTTGTGACACTGGAAGTGACTGAGACGGCTACAGCGGTACGTGGTGATACGGCAACCGACGTAACCAAGCCGGCCATTCTGGAGACGGGCGCAGAGATTCAAGTGCCGTCGTTTGTGGATCAGGGTACGCTAATCCGCATAGATACGCGCACGGGTCAGTACGTGGATCGGGTGCGCTAGCGAATTTGGGGGGCAGTCGTGGGTGCTCGCACCTGTTCGCGCAGCAGCACCTGCCACCCGACTGGCTCAAGCTGCACCTGCTCGGTATCAGCATCGTAGGCGAAGATCGCTCGCTCAAAGAATTGCACCGTCCGTAGTTGCCCATCGGCCGTGCGGGCGGTTTGTTCGGTGGAGCGGGGTACGCCAAACACATCCATGCCGCCGTTCTGCGTCCAGAACTGCTGAAAGCCACCACCGAGGCTATAGCCGCTCTGCTCGAAAAAGAGCGGCCCATCGCTGATCATTGGCGAAGCTAGTCCGTCCGCAGGGATGCCAATCGGCAGTGTGCCAAACGCGGCACTGATGCTCCCGTCGCTGGTGAGGTCGGCTTGCACGGGCACGGGCTGCACCACAAATAGCGTATCGGTAAGCGATGGGCGATACTCCAAGCGGGCGCGGGCGAATGTCTGCTGGATGCCGAGTGCGGTTTGGCGCGGCGGCTCTAGCGGCAGCCCGAATACGGCATCACCGCCATGCGCCCGCCAATACCGCCAAATCACGGCAGGCACGGGCTGCCCATTCACCACCTGATCGGCGGGCAGCGGGAGGACCTCCGCATACGCGGCGAGGACGGCTTGGATGCCGCGCAGGTTCTGCCCATATTCAGGATCAACGGGCGACACGAGTTCGGGGATGATCGCCGCAATGCCCAGACTCGCAGCCCAATCGTGCATGCCGCCGGTGATGAAATACCGCTCCCAATAGCGTTGGTACTCGTACTCGGCGGCCGCCGCATACAGCTCGGCCATGCGGATTGAGGGTGCGTGTTCGCAGAAGGCCGGAAAGACTAAGCCCGCATTGCTGTGGATAAAGATCACACCTGACGCATCGAGCAGGAAATTGCGGATCACGCGGCTTTCGAGCTGCGAGTCGGGGAATGCGCCGCCGGTATCCGAAACAATCCCATAGGCTCCAAACACCGAACGGTTCCAGTCGTTCTCGCTGCACTCGTCAAGGTTGGTATTCATGTTGCGGTTCAGGTCTACCCCGAACGCATCAAACCGCCAGCCTAAGGCGACTCCATCAGGATTGATGGTGGGGATTAGGTAGAGTCGGACGGCATCGGGCACAGCTTGCGGATGGGACCGGTAGTAGTCAATCAATTGGCGCGTGAGTTCGTAGGTGTTGGCTTCGGGTGCGCCGTGCGTATTGCCGACGATCACTAGCTTGCGTGGCCCCGTGCCCACCTGCACCGCCTCAATCGGGCGGCCTTGGGCAGAGTAGCCGATCACAAACTCGCGGATCGGCGTGGGGGCTTGGGCGTGGCTGGGCGTGGCTGAGCGGTGTCCTCCAAGCAAGAGCAGGACAGTGAGCCAGAGCCAGCTAATCCGCATATTCGACCACATACGCTTGGAGCACATGCTGGGCGGCGGCGGCGCGAGTGTGACCGGCGGCAAGCTGCTGTTCGTACAGGTGCAGGCTCTTGCGGGCTGGGCTAGCCGGCGGATCGGCGAGGCGTTGGCGCAGCAGCTCCAATAGCGCGACTTCGGGCACGGCGCGTGCTGCCCAGAATGCCGTGCCCATAGCGAGCAGTTCGGCAGCGATCTCGGTGGCCGGGCGATCCACGATAGTTCCCGTTGCATCGTTCCATGCCAGTGTCGCATACAGCCCGTCGCGGCTTGCAGCATACAGATTCTGCTCAACGCGATCAAGGGCAAGCAACGGGCGATCCAGCCATGCCGGATCATGGAGCAGTCCGGTGAGCAGTAGCGCAAGGGCAACATCTTCGCGCAGGGTGGGCTGGGGACTGAATGAGCGGATTTCGAGCAGGCACGAATAGACATCGTTGGGGCAGGGCTTGATCCGCGCTGTGCGCCAGAAGTTCTTCATATTCGCTGCGAATGCATGGGCGGGGTCAGGCTCGCTGTAAAACTTCTCGCCCACGTCCTGCCAATACGTCTCCCAATCGGGATAGTAGGCGGGGGGCAAGCTCACTCGTTGGGTATTTACGCCGTGTAGCGCATCGAAGTGGGGGAAGCTAAACAGGGGTTTCCAGAGGAGCGAGCGCACTTCGGTGTAGCCACTGGGGGTCATATCTAGAAGGGCGGCGTGAGCACTCAGGGCCAGCAGGTAGGGCACGAGTTCGTAGGCTTTATTGAGGGTGTGGAGGGTACGCGGTAGGTTGGGCATCTGGATATTCAGGTGCGTCGATTGGCAGCCGCACATGGTCTCGCAGCGCAGTTCGGGCAGCGTGACGGCCCCCACTTGAATACGCGGCAGCTTGCCATTGATGCGATGCATGGCGTGCGATATATCCATCAGGTTTTGGTAGCGGGGCGAGTTCTGGGTAACGCGCAGATCGCTAAGGGGCCCCGGATAGGTACCAATTCGCACGAGCCGCGCCCCAAACTGCCGTGCCGCCTGTACCGCGTGCCGTTCGATCTGGGTGGCTTCTTGGAGCAGGCTATGCGCCGCGCCCGCGATGGGCACGGGGGCAGTGTGGGTCTCAATGCTGCTTGTGCCTAGCTCGGAGGAGCTGTGCGGCAGCACAGCGAGAATCTGATCGCGGATGTCCTCAGCAAGCAGCTGCCCATCTGCATCAATCAAGAGGTATTCGGTCTCCACGCCGACAACCATCGGATACCCTGCCGCTGGATCGGGGTGGGGTTGCCAGCGTTGCTGCAATTGCGTGAAGAACGCCGCCAGCATCTGTTGTTGGTGTGCTCGATCTACCTGTACGCTTTCGGTCATAGTGGTTGCTTTTGCCCCTGCATCAAGATCAGTCCGTGTCCATGTTATCCCAAGCACTGAGCAGGAGCCACGTCCAAAAGGGTTGTTCATAACGGCTTGCCCACGCTATCATACTATTATAGCCAAAGCAGTCCAATTCGGGTGCAGGGGGGGCAAGCCCTAATCGAAATTGGGCATGGCCAGATACCATCCCATTGCCTCAATCGGATCGCCGCCCAACACGCGGCGGCGCGGTAGCGCGAAGATGCGCTGCATGTTGCGCCCTTGCCACGTCGTTACGGCATTGGTGTAGCCAGCGGCCTGCGCTAGTTCGATCACCGTGTCGGTGTATTTGCCGGCCGGATAACAGAAGCTCCGCACGGGTGCGCCGAGTTCGGCTTCGATGATCGCCCGCGACTCGGTCAGTTC
>CALCJV010000032.1 GCA_937967405.1 uncultured Chloroflexales bacterium
GGGTGAGGTGTGAGAGGGCGAGGTTGTAATCGTCAGGGTAGATCAGCTCAGTGATATGATACGCATCTAAGTGTAATGCCTCAAGATCACGAATAGAAATTTCGTCCAACACCGCATGAATAATTGTGCCTTGTGCATCTAATAGCAGGATACCATCGTTGATCTGCCATGCAATCGCGTGCATGCGTTGCACCAGTGCTGGATCGCGGAGGGTCAGGTGCTCTTGGGTCACGTCGCGTAGCGCACCGATAACATGCACCGGCGCGTCGGTTCTGGGGGAGCTGATCGGGGCTAGGGCATAGGCCCAACTGCGGAGCCACAGGGTGCTGCCATTGCGGGTGAGGATGCGGAAATCGCAGGTGCTATAGGGTTGCTCGTGGAGCTGGGCATAGCTCGCTTGCACGGTCGCCCGATCATCAGGGTGGATCAGGGCATACCAGCCGCCGCACCGTTCGATCTGGGCGAGGGTATAGCCCACCAGCTGGAGCAGGAACTCCCCGACGTGGAGTAGCTCAACAGTGTCTAGTGCAGTCAAGCGCAGCTCATAGATGCAATCTGCAAGATCAACCGCCAATTGCTGTAAGATGGAACTGCGCGAATCAGACGCAGACGCTACCGTGTGTTTGTTTACCATAAAAGCCTGTATCTGCATGTCATGGAAATGCACCGACCCTAACGACAACTGCATGAACTATACCATTTTCAGCATCAAAAAGCCAGACGTAGGCTTGTCGGCGAGGAGCATGTGGGCTATGCCTGCATGTGGTATAATAGGCTTGCGATTTCTGAAGCGAATCAACCCATATCAAAATCAAAAAGCCAGACGTAGGCTTGCCGGCGAGGAGCATGTGGGCTATACCTGCATGTTGTGGTATGATACGCATGCGATTCCTGACGCGAATTAACTGATACCAAAAGGAATAGTGATGGCAGCTATCGTAGAGTTTGTGCGGGTACTGTGGGCTATCGTCTGGAATGCGATGGCTCTGAATCCACGTCTCGCCCAAGAGGTGTACCAATATCCAGACGCATTCTGGTATATCCTCGCCGTCGCTGTGATCAGCGGCATCTCGCTGCTGATAGGGCAGAGTGTGATCTTGTTCGTCAATCAAGTTTCGCCCCAACGGTTTCTGCTCAGCCTGCTGATGGGGGGCTTGATGCATGCGATCAGCATGATCATATGGGCAAGCGTCGTTTTTCTGGCGGGAGATCTGTTATTCAGTGCACGCCCGCGCTTTGTGGATGTGCTGAACATTGTGTTGCTGAGTACCGCGCCGTTTGTGTTTGGGTTTCTGGTGCTGATCCCCTATGCAGGCATGTTTGTGTATCGGGTGCTGAATGTGTGGAGCTTCATCATTGCAGTGGGCGCAATCCGCTTTACCTTCAATGTGGGCTGGTTCAATGCGCTCCTTGCCGTTGGGCTAGGCTGGGTCTTTGCCTATCTGCTCACGATTACGATTGGTCGTCCAGTGATTGCACTCCGCAATGCGGTGGCCCAGCGGGTGGTTGGCTCGTCGCTCGATGCTCGCCCAAAGGAGATTCTGAATCAGCTGATGCAGCAGACCAACACACCGCCTGATTCCGCGGATAGTACTAAAAAGGGAGGCTCCAAGCAATGATTGAATTCCTCTTTATTGCCTTGTTGGGGCTGCTGCTGCTTTCGGCGGCCACTGCTCCGCTGGAGTCACTCGGCTGGTATGCAGGTTGGTTTGGCGAACAGCAGGATGCCCGCAGCAACGATATTACGGTTGCGCCTGAAGTCGGAGATCGGCCACCAGCCAAACACTACATCGTGTATCTATCGGGCATTGGGGCCATTGATCCCGACACTATTCCGGCCGAAGAAGTCCGCTTCCTTGATCGGTTAGATGATCGCACGCCCGGCTCATATGTGATCCGTGACATCTTCCCCTACTCAGTGACCAATGTCGGGATGACGAGCAACCGCTTGTTCTCGCGTTTGTGGGGGTGGCTCCTGAATCTGCGTGAGGCGGGGCGCAGGCTCGGTGCGTTGGTGTTTGTGCTGAACATCCGCAACATGTTTCAGGTGGCGGTCTCTGCGGATACCCGCTATGGGCCGATCTATAATCTGGGGGTCACCAACGAAATCTTGATGGCCCTGCAACGGCATGGTTACGTACTGGGGAGCAAGGTTCCGGTGACGTTGCTCGGATGGAGTGGCGGTGGGCAGGTCTCGATGGGTACAGCGACGTTTCTGGGCAAATCCATCAAAGGCGATCTGCGGATCATTACGCTCGGTGGGGTGATGGCTTCGGAGCCGGGTGCGCTCGAAGCCCGCAAAATCTACCAACTTGATGGTGGCAAAGACCCGCTGGTGAAGTTTGGCGCACTGATTTTCCCGGGCCGTTGGCCCATCTACACAACCTCCTACTATAACCGTGCCCGTGCGATGGGGCGCATCGTCCAGAAGAATATTGGCCCATTCACCCACACCGGTAGCACCAACTACTTTGCCGATACACCGATGCCTGCACCGTATACAACTACCTATGCCCAATGTGCACTTGATGCAGTGATTGAGGCGATTACTGCGGAAGGGCTAATCTTCGAGGGTGTGGAAGATCAGGTAGGTGGTACATCCGCCGCCAATCCGGCTCCGATGTTGCGTGGGCGGCAATCGCAGGATGTTTCGCCAATGGTTGAGCCAAATATCTTCGATGATCTGCTGGCGTAACGACCGGCCGTGATTGCAACCCTACGCGGAACGGTTCAGTCGATTGGGTTAGAACATGTGGTGCTGGCAGTGGGCCCAGTGGGCGTGCTGGTGTATGTGCCACGCCCGCTGCTCCACAATCTGCCGCCGGCTGAGCAACCCCTACTGCTCTACACGCATTTGGTGGTGCGCGAGGATGCGCTAGCCTTGTATGGCTTTGGCTTGCCCGAACAGCAGGCGATGTTTGCCACCCTGATCGGTATTACGGGGGTAGGCCCCCGCCTCGCGCTAGCGATGCTCTCAACACTCACGCCAGAGGAGATTGGCGTGGCGGTGGCGCAGGGCAATGCGGCCAAACTAGTGCGCGTGCCCGGCATCGGCAAGAAGCTCGCTGAGCGGCTAGTGCTAGAGCTGAAGGGCCGTCTTGATCTGAGCAAGCTGCCACTGACGGCAACTGCGGGAGCCGCAGCAACACCAGCGGTCATGGCTCTGAATGAGGAGCTGCGGGAGTTGCTAGAGAGCTTGGGCTATGGCCCACAGGAGGCGCAGGCGGCGATTGCTGCGCTGCCCGCTGATGCCCCCGCCAATCTGGAGGAGCGGCTGCGGCTTGCGCTGCGCTACTTTGGTGGGGTGTAGCCAAGCACACGCGGGGTGGTACGGCTGTGGCTCTGCGCGGTGCTTGCGCTAGTGCGCTTGCCACGCTTGCCACGCCTGCTCTAGCTCGCCAAGCGGTATGCCATATACGCCGACATAATCGCCAGAGCCGGGCTCGCGGTTACCTGTCACGGCTAGTGCATCGAGCCGCTCGCGCCCGTGCGTTTCGAGCAGAAACTCGACGAAGCTGGCCCATTGGTAGTAGAGTTGGTTCATGTCGTGGATCGAACGCCCGTCGTAGTGAGTCGCTAGGGGCAACAGATTCGTGCGGTAGTTGTCGCGCACAAAGTCGCGGAACGACGGACTGTCGCCAAGCCAATAGTTGCCTGCGCCCCATGTGGCAATGCCTTCGAGCATGATCAGATCACTCTGCATATGCACCACGCCATAACGATCATAGGCGAGCTGATGCACAAATTCGTGAGCGGCAATATTGATCACGCGGCGGTGGGGCAGGTTGTTGCACGTCAACACCTCGAGCACACGCTGATCGGTGCGGGCTAGTCCGCGCAGCATGCAGCTTTGATCGTGGACAATCTGGGTCCGCATGCGGCTAGCGGGCGGGCTACCGAAACGCGCACTGACGTAGACGAGGGCTTGATCGAGTTGCTTGGCTAGGGCGAGGTGATCGGCGGGGTGGTAGAGATCGGCGGGGATGGCCACATCGAGGTGCGGCTGCACCAAGAGCATCTCGGTGGCAATGGCAGGGGTAGGCGTGAGGATGAGTGGTGGGGTAGGGAGGCGTTCAGGCATGCCGCTAGACGAGGGCGGCACGACCCATGTTGGGGCAATCCGTTCGGCAGGGGTGGGACGGATCAGCCACAACAGCGACAGCACGCTGAGGCTGAGGAGCAGCACGCCGATAGTGCGGAAAATTGCGAAGCGCATATATCTGAACGTTCTGGCTAGAGCAAGATGCCATCGTCATGTGGCAGTAGCACGCGGCGCAGGATCGGGATCGGTGGTGAGCCGTAGCCGATGTACTCATCGTGGAACCGTTTCAGCGAAAACTCCGCGCCCATTGCCTGCCGGTAGTCATCCAGCAGTTTGTAGAGCAGCAATTTGCCCAGTGTGTAGTTCAGGTAGCCCGCATCGTGAGTTCCACGCCGGGCCTCACGGCGGGCAGTCATTTCATCCATGTAGGCATTCTCCATAAAAAACGCGGTAGCCTCATCCAGCGACATGCCTTGCGTGTGCATCTTGATTGAACAGACATAGCGGCAGTTGCGGATCAGGGCTTCGGCCAGCTGGGCCATGCGGAGCTGCTGATTGTCCGGATCGTAGCCTTGTTCGAGCATCATCTGCTCAACATAATGGGCCCAGCTTTCGTAGTGGGTGTAGGTGGCAAATACTTTTGCCAGTCGTGAGGGGGCTTGGCGCACCATCGAGAAATGCACGAAATGGCCCGGAAAGGTTTCGTGCATAGAGACATCGGCGAGGGTGGCGTAGTCGAAGCGGGTCAGCCAGCTCTCAACCTCCTCCGGCGACCAGTGCGGCTCTGGCATCGTGATGTAGTAGAAGGATGGCGCGTCCTCTGGCTCAAAGGGCCCGGCGGTTTCCATCATGGCAAATGCCCAACGGGCGAAGGGCGGTGTAGGGGCCACGATGTAGGGGCTATCGGTGGGCAGCGTAATCAGATCACGTTCGATCAAGAAGGCTTGCAGGTCCTCGATCAAGCGCATAGTGACACTGAGCAACTCTTCGGCGGCGGGGTGGTTGCGGGCGAGGGCTTGCATCTGGTCGGGCACACTCCGCTGCGGATCAAGCTGGCGAGCAAGGGCATCGAGCCTTGCTTTGTTGTGCTGCAAATCGGCTTCACCAATCTTCAAGAGCTGATCGAGGGGAATATCGATGAGTTCGTTGTAACGCAGCATCTTGGCATAGCGTTCCCTGCCAAGGGCAAAATCAGGCTGGGCCTTGGGCAGCAGCTGGTGGGCCAGATAGTGGTGGAATGCACGTAAGGCCGCAACGGCGTGATCGCGGGCGACCCACAGGGCGTGGCATAGGTGTGGATCATCAAGGGGCTGGAGTGGTTCATCGAGATCAGTCAGCAGGAAGTTGGTGAGGCCTTCGTAGACTTCGAGCGATTCCTCAACAATGATCGCGGGCACGTTGCCGCCCAAGTTAGCCCGTGCGGTGTCGAGCGCGGCAGGAATCGCCTGTAGGTGTCGGGTGAGTGCTGCTGCCCGCACTGCGAGTGGGGCATAGTCGCGTTTGATGTAGCTATCTACCATCAAGTCATAGGCATAGATGAGTGGGTTGTAGCGATACTCCTGCTCATCGGTGAGCTGCCACAGTTCGAGCGCAACCTGCCATTGGAGCATGTCGTAGTCGAAGCGGGCGATGCGTGAGAGCGTTTCGGGCGCAATGTGTTCGAGTTGGGCTTGGTAGGCATGAAGTTGGGTAATGCGCTGTTGGATTGCATCAGGGTGCCAGTTACACAGCTGCCCGTCATATTCATGCAAGCCGAGCGATGCGGCAATGGTGGGGTAGAACGCAAAGTAGTCGAGCAGGTATTGATCCACAAGAGTGGATAGCTCGTGTGTCACTTCTCCAGATACAACAGGCATAGATAGCTCTCCTTCAGCCAGTGCAAGCACGATGGTCGGCGATAACGGATCAACACATGGGGTTGCACACATTTCGTTCAACAACGCTGTGTGTCGCAAATCCTAGCGTGGCGGACTTTCGTTCCCCTCCCATCGGGTAATCTCGATTCTTCACCGATGATCTGCTACAATGCCACGCGGTAGATACTAACATTATACATGAGGAAACGATGGGATGTATGCAATTTGCGTATACTGTGGCTCACGGTCAGGCATTCGCCCAGAATATGAAGCGGTGGCGGCAGCGTTCGGGCAAGCCCTTGCAGAGCGGGGCTGGCAGCTCGTCTATGGTGGCGGCAGCATCGGTTTGATGGGCGTGCTGGCGCGAGCAGTATTGCAGCATGGTGGCTATGTAACTGGGGTAATTCCGCAGGCATTGCTTGCAGCGGAAGTGGGCTTGGTGGAAGCCAGTGAGCTGATTGTAGTCGAGACGCTGCGCGAACGCAAAGCCTTGATGGATGCCCGGTCGCATGCGTTTGTTGCCTTGCCCGGTGGCTTCGGCACGTTCGAGGAGTTACTCGAAGTGATTACCCTGCGCCAGCTCCGTTATCACGATAAGCCGATTCTGGTGCTAAACCAAGATGGCTACTACAATCCCTTGCAGAACCTCTTTCGCCATGCAATCGCGCAGGGCTTTGTGCGCCCAGAGCAGGCGCAGCTGTATGAACTGGTGCCCGCTATAGATGATCTGCTCGAACGGCTTGCCGCGCACCGTGCGCGGCTCAATCGCTGAGCGGTGGCGGTGCTGCGTGGCGGGCAGCGATTGCGGATAGCTCTGCGCGACGCGGGATCGGCTACGGTGTCCGACTAGCTCGCATGTGGCGGTGCAGCTTAGCGTGCAGGGCAAGCCCTAACAGGAGCGTTTCGAGGATTGCACTCAGTGTGAAGGCAAGGGCAACCGCGAGAATGTCGAAGCGGGCTAGCAGGGCGAATGCGAGGGTTGCCCGTGCGGCCAGTTGGATGAGATTGATGATGAGGGGGGTAAGCGTATCGTGCAGGGCGATCAGGCAGCGGGTGAGGATTTCGGTAATCACGGCGGCGGGCAGGGCCACCGCATAGACGAGCAGCAGCGTGTAGGTGAGATCGCCTGCTGCGGCACTGAATGCGCCCCGCTCTAGCACGAGCCGGATAGCTGGGCGAGCGAGCAGGACAATTGCGCCCATCGTCAGTAGGCTCAGCCCCAGTGCCACGACGACGGCCCAGCGCAGGCTGTGGCGCAGAGGTTGCCATGCCTCTTGGGCCATATATGCGGCAAGGCGGGGGAGAGCCGCCTGCCCAATTGCGATTCCGAACAGGCGCACAGGCAACCCAAATAACAGCGCGGCGTTGTATTGGGCCGCAATGCTGCCGGCGGTGCGAGCCAGTGATCCGGCGGCGGTATCCACAATTGCACCGGCATAGTTGACTGCGCCGGACATGCCATTCGGGATCAACAGGCGCACCACCTGCCACAGATAAGGATCATTGGGCGACCAGTGCGGGCGCAGGCGCATGCCTTGCCACCACAGGCCCGGCAGCAGGATCAGCAGTTGCAGGACGAGATCGCCCACGGCCCCTAGCGCAGGGCCCCAGATGCCCACGCCGGGCACATACATCGCGGCGGCAATGCCGAGCATCAGGGTGACATTTTGGGTGGCCACGGCAAGAGCAGGGAGGATCACTTGATTACGGCTAATTAGCACACCCATCGCTACCCCGACCAACACTGCAAGGACGAGGTCAAGCAGGAGCAGGCGTGTGAGGGCAATCGTCAATTCGCTAGTGGCTGGATCAAAGCCGGGCGCAAGCACCGTGCGGACAAACCATGGGGCAGCGAGGCTACACACGGCAATAAGGGGGAGAATGACACTCATCAGCATCGTGGCGATGATATTGATAAAGCGGCGAGTGGCTTGTTCACCCGCCTGTACCTGTATCGTCAGCAGCACCGGAATCAGCGCATTGGCCAGCGTGCCGCCCGCCAGCAGCAGATGCAGGGTTTCGGGCAGGCGAAAGGCGGCATAGTAGGCTGTAATCGCCTCGCCTGTACCAAAGTGGCGATTGAGCAGGACTTGGCGGAGCAAGCCGAGTACAGCTGAGCTGAGGAAGGCCACCGCATAGATCGCTGCACTTTCGGAGACGCTACACGGGCGCAACAGCCACGCTTGCACGCCCGTGAGTGGCGGGGCAGGGGCAGCGGTGCTGGTTTGCACTTCGGGCTGGGCACGTGGCAGGCGCATCGGGCTTGATCGTGTTGGCTGGTGGCAGGGGCGATGCCTGCCGAGCTTATACGTGGGTCAGGTTACTAGCATTGGCGGGGACATACCGCCTCATCTAGGCTATGCTGTATCTACCAGAATAGCACACTGCATCCGGCACGTCTAGCGAAGCGACGGCCAGTTATGGTGCTGATGTGGGCTTGCAATTTGGCATAGGGCATGCTATACTTAGACTTCAGTGTGCATGCTGCACACGGCTTTTTGTTGTGTGTGCCGACATAGCTCAATTGGTAGAGCAACGCACTTGTAATGCGTAGGTTCAGGGTTCAAGTCCCTGTGTCGGCTCCACCAAACGTCACAGCGCGTATGGGTCGGTGCCCGAGTGGCTAAAGGGGACGGTCTGTAAAATCGTTGGCGGAAGCCTACACTGGTTCGAATCCAGTCCGGCCCACCAAAGTGTGGCGTGTACATGTGGCGTTGCCCCCTTGTGCAGTGTATTGTGCAAGGGGGTGTATATCGCACGAACGACTCGCACGTGTTCGCCAGATGCGGTATACTATCGTGTAGTGCCCATGTAGCTCAGTCGGTAGAGCACGTCTTTGGTAAAGACGAGGTCACGGGTTCAAGTCCCGTCATGGGCTCCAGCTGAGATGATTTGCTCACTGAGCGGGTTCTGTACTCGGTCATTCTACATATCGTGAGGAGTTTGCTTGCATGGCAAAGCAGAAGTTTGAGCGCACCAAGCCCCACTTGAATGTGGGCACGATTGGGCACGTTGATCACGGCAAGACGACCTTGACCGCCGCCATCACGAAGGTGCTCTCGCTGCGCGGGGCGGCAACGTTTATGGATTAT
>CALCJV010000033.1 GCA_937967405.1 uncultured Chloroflexales bacterium
GCCTCATCTTCGGAAAGCACTGGCGGGAGTTCATCCGGCCCCGCATCCACATACGGCACCGATACAATATCGGCGCGGGCGGGGGTCGCAAACGGCAACATCCCCACCAACATCGCCGTCAGTAGGGTCAACAGGACAACACGTCTGTGGTGCATACAACCATTCCTTTCGCTTTACAGTGAAACCACCAACCACCAACCAATCCGACCAAGCCAACTGATTACCCGTATTATACGCGAGTTACTCCTCGCGGCAAGCATTTTCACGCCATAGTGCTGGAAATTGGCGACGAGCCTAGTCCGTACTAAGCCACGTCAACCATTCTGCTTCTAGCTCCGCGAGCGACTTGCCATATACGCCTACATAGTTGGCCGAGCCAGCTGGTCGCCCGCGTGAGTCGCTATAGACGGCATCGAAGCGTTCACGCCCATAGCGGATCAGCAGGTACTCGGTGAAGGAGGCCCACTGGTCATAAATCGAAACGCGGGTTGTTGTGCGGCAGTCTGCTTCGAGGCTGAGGGCGAGCGGCAGCATCCCGTTTGTGTCCCGTTTAGCTTCGACGGCGGTGTGGTAGTAGGGGCGGTTGGTTGTGTCGCGGTAGTAGGGGTTGCTGGCCCACACGGCCATGCCTTCGAGCAGGATGACATCGGATTGGAGATGGGCGGGTGCGCCGTAGTAGTCATGTTGTAGTTGGTGGATGATCTCATGGGCGAGGATGACCTGTATGCGCCGCAAGTCGAAGCCCGGCTCGTAGAACATACGGATCGTGCGTTCGCCCGATAGCGTCAGCCCGCGAATCGCGCACGGGCCAGTTTGGGCTGGCTCAAATTGGATGGCGATCCGCCCGCGCAGCGATGTTCCCATCATGGTTGCGCCACTGACAATCGCTTCCTCAACAGCACTGCTCAAGGTGCGAATGTCTGCCGCCGCCAAGCCGCCCGGCAAGCGGTAGAAGTCCACACTTGCCGTCTGGGCTACCAGATCGCCACCGAGGCGTGGCGCAGGCTCGCCGGCCAGTGCACCGCTATCGGCAAGGAGGGTTGGGCGTTGGAAGGCGGCAACGGCATCCGCTGCGGCCCCGAAGGCATAGACCATGTGGGTGTCATGCTCCCATAGCAGCCAGCCGTAATCGAAGCGTTGCACCGTAGCAGGGCTGATGCGGGCGGGCTGAGTGCCCCACCCAATCAACCGCAGCAGTTCGGGATCGGCGTACCATGCTTTGCCAAGATTGACCTGCGGCGCGAGGTAGCCACTGGGCGGCTGAAGTGTCTGCACGACGGGTTCGCCGGCTCGCCACGTATCGAGGTAGCGGCGTTGATTGAGCGTGGGGAGGGTGGTATACGCATAGATGTAGTTGCCCGTGCTGCTACTGAAGCCAACCATCTGTCCGCGCTCAAAGGGCTGCGAGATTGAGCTGGCCATGACCTGCACGTCTTGTGGGCAGCCGAGCTTGCTGCGAAATGGCAGTCGTGCATAGCTGTCGGACAAGTCGGGGTAGATGGCAATGCGGCAGAGGCCGGGTGCGCCGTAGGTGTCGAGGATGGCACTGCCAAGCCGCCCGATCTGGATTTGGTCTGTGCTTGGGGCTTCTGGGTGTAGCTCCAGCCGTGCCCGCTCGAAGTATTGCACCGCTCCCGTCCAGCCCTCAATCGTCTCCTTCCGGAGTGCAGTGAGCGGCAAGCCAAACCGGTCTACACCGCCATTGCTGCGCCAGTAGCTCAGGAGCGGCTCGCACAGCACTTGGCGTGTCTGTACAAAGTGTTCGCAGCCGTTGGGGATCGTTCCTTGATGGGGCTGAAGCCACCACTGCTCACCGCGCAGGTTGAGCAGATCGGCTCCCAGCCGCCCGCGCATGATGCCATCCAGCCCATGGTCTTCGAGCCGATCTCGCTCAAACCACTGCACCGGCCCAGTCCATGTATTCTCGCTGGTGGCAAGTTGCACTGCGCTGATCGGGTAGCCAAACACGCGCTCTGCGCCATTGCGTTCCCAGTAATCGAGGAAGGTTCCGCGCAGGCAAAAGCTGGTTTCATCAAAGCAGCGCACCCGGTCTTGGGCGTGGCCCGTCTGGTCTAGCAGCAGATCGCTGTAGAGCGCAAGGGCGAGGGCTATGCCAATGAGGGGCACAAGTGGGAGCAGATACCGTCCACTGTTCATGCTACTGAGACTCCGCTACCTGATAATATTCTGATATGCTCTATTGTACACGATAGGAAGCCCAAACAGAATGAGATTCGTATCACAATTCAGAAGTTGTTTTCTGTATCGCGCTGCTATCGGCTAGCGTGCCTCACGTTGGGCTGGAGCACGAGCTGAGTGACAAGTTATTGGTATTGCAGGAGCACGAGCGCGAATGCCCGCAGGAACATACGCCAGATACCCCGCGCCTTGCCCATACTTGACACGTAGTGCTATACTAAGTCTAACAATTGATTGCTTGGAAAAGTGTCCATACCCCGGATGGTTGGGCATAATGGCGAAGCCGGTGCAAGTCCGGCACTGTCGCGCAACTGTAACGCTCCTTATGATGAGCGAAGTCAGGTCGCCCGCTTTTCCAATCGTCTTCGGTCCTCGCGGTTTAGGCATCGGAAGATAGTGCACAGCTCTTGCGCGAGATACGCAAGCGTGCTTTGGCTGAAGCGTTGTTCAGCCGCATCTTTCTCCCCCCGCGTGGCGGTGGGGTTTTTTGTTGGCTGATTCATACGTATGCCCGTTCGAGCCTACGCGAGGCATCTGTCTGGCTAATGGTGGACCACACATGAAAGGAACCGTCATGCGAACGTATTGGAGCTGGACTCAAGTGGCATGGGGTGTGCTTGCCTTGCTGCTCCTTGAGATGCACGTCGTCTGGGCCGCACCTGCTGCGCCGCCCGCTACTGGGCTAGAGGCGGTGCGCTACATGCACATTATGGAAGGCTTTCTGCCGCCCTTGTGGGCAATCTTTTGGTGGGTTGTGGCGATCCCGTTTTGGGTGATCGGGTTTCGTCAGATGCAACGCATCGTCCGTGAGCAACCGGAAACGCGCCTCTTGCTAGGGGTCGCAGGGGCCTTCAGCTTTGTCTTGAGTGCGCTGAAAATCCCTAGCGTCACCGGCTCAAGCAGTCATCCGACTGGAACGGGTTTGGGGGCGATCCTGTTTGGGCCCTTCGTCATGAGCGTTTTGGGCGGCATGGTGCTGCTCTTTCAAGCGGTGTTGCTGGCGCATGGTGGATTGACCACGCTCGGCGCAAATACCGTCAGTATGGGCATTGTGGGGCCGTTTGTCGCATGGGGCATCTGGCGCGGCTTGCACGAGCGCATGCCGCTCTGGGTGGTTGTCTTTCTCGCGGCGGCCCTTGCGAATCTCAGTACCTATGTGATGACCTCGCTGCAACTGGCCCTTGCCTACCCTGACCCACTGGGGGGGATTGGCGCGGCCTTCCTTGAATTCGGGGCGATCTTTGCCGTGACTCAGATTCCCCTAGCGATCAGCGAAGGTATCTTGACTGTCGTGATTATGAATGCGTTGGTCAACAATGCGGCCCCAGAATTGCGGCTGCGCGGGGTGGTAGGAGGTTAAGATGCAAACTGAACGATCAACCTTAGGATGGGGAGCGATCCTTGGCTTGCTCGCCATTGTTGTCCTGCTGGCGATCATTCCGCTCTGGCTGAACCCAGAGTCGGAGTTTGGCGGAGCCGATGCCGCCGCCGAAGAAGCTCTTGTGGAGCGGGGTATTGAGCCGTGGTTTGAGCCGATTCTTGAGCCACCCGGTGGCGAAACTGAGAGTCTCCTTTTTGCGTTGCAAGCGGCTATCGGAGCGGGCTTTATTGGCTACTATATGGGCTTGAGGCGCAGCCGTGCGGCCGATGCCGAGCAGCCACCGGAGCGAGCGGCGGAACCTCAGCGCGGGCGGCCCGCCACTGCCGATGACCACGCCCGCCCCTAAGCCATGGCACTGCTGGAACGCTATGCCTATGCCAGCCGCCTGCGGGCTATTGATCCGCTCCAAAAGCTGGGGCTGAGCGGCACGGTGCTGATCCTGTGCCTCACGTCGCCGCACCCTGCTGTGGGCGGCGGCGCGTTCCTCTGGATGATCGGGCTGCTGATCAGCATCGCGGGTGTGCCCCTGCGTGTGGTGGTGCGCCTCCTGATCGCGCAGGGGCTGTTTTTGGGGCTGGCCGTCATTGGCGTTGCTTTCAGTGTCAGCACTAGTGCGCCGCCCGCACCCTTCCGCAGTGTTGCGCTGGGGCCATTCTGGATCAGCACAAGCCCAGCCGCGCTGGCCCAGACGTTGCTGTTGCTGAGCCGAGCAGGGGGGAGTGTATCCGCCCTGAGCTTTTTAACGCTCACCACCCCGATGGTTGATCTGTTTGACGGGCTACGGCGGTTGCGCGTGCCTGTCCTCCTGCTCGATGTGATGCAGACCATGTATCGCTTTATCTTCTTGCTGCTTGATACGATGGAGCGCATGGTGATCGCCCAGCAGAGCCGCTTAGGGTATGCCACATGGCGCACATCTATGCGAAGTAGTGGGATTGTAGCTAGCCGTGTGTGGCTCGATGCCTACCAACGCAGCCGCCGCATGCAACAAGCTCTCGACAGTCGCGGCTATGCCGGTGAATTGCGTGTGCTACCGAGTACCTATCACCATTCACGGAACCTGTATCTGCTACACGGGGGCATGACGCTGAGCCTGTTGGCGGTGTGGTGGTGGCAATGAATCTTGTACTGGAACTTGATAATGTGCATTACACCTATGCCGAGACGGGGCAGGTTGTGTTGCGTGGGGTCAGCCTTCAGTTGCACGCGGGCCAACGGGTAGCCTTGATTGGGCGCAATGGCTCCGGCAAATCTACCCTGCTGTTGCACTGCAACGGCATTCTGCGCCCGCAACAGGGGCAGATTCGTGTGCATGGGCAAGTGATGAGTTACACTGGGCCAGACATCCGGCTCTGGCGGCGACAGGTGGGTGTGATCTTTCAGCATGCGGACGATCAGCTCTTCAGTGCTAATGTTGCCCAAGACATTAGCTTTGGCTTGCTCAATCTAGGCTGGACAGCAGCCACCGCCCGCACCCGTGTTGCTGAAGTTGCTGCTCAGTGCGGTGTAACGCACCTGCTTGATCGCCCAACCCACGCCCTCAGTGGCGGCGAGAAAGCTCGTGTTGCGCTCGCAGGTGTGCTTGCGATGGAGCCAGCGGTGCTGATCGGCGATGAGTGTCTTGCCGCACTTGATCCGTGGATGCGCCAACAGCTGCTGGGATTGTTTACCGATCTGGCGACGCAGGGGATTAGCATTCTCCTTGCCACCCACGATCTGCATCTAGCCCAGACGTGGGCCCAGCGCGTGGTCGTGTTGGAGCAGGGCACTGTCGTGGCCGACTTAGCCGCCGCTCAGCTCTTCCGTGATCCACGCTGGCTGGCCCGTACCCAGCTCGATCAGGTGTTGTCGTTGGATGCCCCGTAGGGAGCTAAGCGGTGCGTTCGGGCGGCGGGCCCTTGATCGCCAACGGAAGCCCAGCTACAAGCAGATAGACTGCGTCGGCTGCGGCCGCGAGACGTTGATTGAAGCTGCCCTGCCAATCCCGAAACTGGCGGCTGAGTGGATCGGCCGGTACAATCCCTAGCCCCACCTCATTCGTCACCATAATTAGATCACCCGCATACGTCGCCGACCACGCCAGTAGCGCATCGAGGTCAGCGCGGGCCACGTCCCAGCTTGCATTAGGCTGAAGCAGCAAATTCGTCACCCATAAGGTGACACAATCAAGCAACACGACGGCAGCTGGCGGGCTGCTGTGCAGCGCGGCGGCGATCCCATGCGGCACTTCGAGCGTGCGCCACTGCGCGGGGCGTTCAGCACGGTGGTGGGCAATTCGAGCGGCCATCTCAGCATCGCCGGCTGCGGCAGTCGCCACAAAAAGTACATCTGTACTGATACGACTAGCGTAGGCTTGGGCAAAGGCACTCTTGCCACTGCGGGCCCCGCCCGTAATTAGGATCAGACTCATCCTGTCTCCTGTTCTGCAAGCAAGCGGAGCACATAGGCATAATCGAGGTGCTGACGCACGCTCTGCGCGAGCCGATTGAATTGCCGTTCGCGCTCTACCTGAAGCGGATACTGGGCCTGCGCGGGGAGCGTGATCTGGGCCCGAGCGGCAAGGTTGCTAAGCAGTGTATGGCGTAGGGCATCATTGTCAAATAGGCCGTGCAGGTACGTGCCCGCTACCCATCCTTCACACGCAATCGCGCCATCGGACTCGCTAATCGGCGTGGCCCCACGCTGGTGCAGATCGAGGATGGGCGGCTCATCGCCGATGCGCCGAGTCTGCCCCATATGGATTTCATAGCCGTGACAGGGGAGGCCCTGCGCCCCCGCAAACAGCCCCTGATTAGCACGGACAACGCCCTGCACATGGCAAGTTTGTTTCGTTGGGTGGAAATAGGTTTCCACAGGCAGCAAGCCCAATCCCGTTACATACGGCTGGTCTGATTCAATGTCGGCCGGATCGTGGATGGCTTGGCCCAGCATTTGGTAGCCGCCACAAATGCCCAGTATAGCAGTGCCCGCTTGGGCCGCCGCGTGTAGCGTATCAGCCCAACCAGTTGTGTGCAGCCAGTGCAGATCGGCGATGGTGGTTTTGGTGCCGGGCACGATGATCAGGTGGACATGCCCTAGCGCGGTAGGGTCACGCACAAACTGCACGTTCACATTGGGGACGGCTCGCAGTGGGTCAAAATCATCGAAGTTGCTGATATGTGGGAGCCGCAGCACCGCAATCTGTAGATGGTCTGGGAGCGGTGGGCGAGGGGTGGGCGGGAGGTCATCCAGTGCAACCGAGTCCTCATCTGGCAAGCCGACAGTGGGCAGGAACGGGATCACGCCAAGCACGGGTAGACCGCTGCGCTGCTCAAGGATTGTGACCCCATCGGTGAAGAGGCGAGCATCGCCGCGAAATTTGTTGACAATCAGGCCGCGCAGGAGGCGGCGTTCGTGGGCTTCGAGGAGCTGCACAGTACCAATCAATTGGGCAAAGATGCCGCCCCGATCAATGTCGCCCACCAACAGTACGGGGGCAGCAGCGTAGGTGGCTACGGCCATATTGACAATCTCATCCGCTTTGAGGTTGAGTTCGGCGGCACTCCCCGCGCCCTCAATCACGACCACCTCATACTGCTCACGGAGTGTATCAAGGGCGGTTGTCACTACTGACCAGAGTTCGCGTTTGCGGGCGGCGTAGCCGTAGGCGGGTAAACGCTGCCATGGTTTGCCGCGCACAATAATCTGGGCGTGGGCCGCTCCCTCTGGCTTGAGCAAGATCGGGTTCATCTCCACCGTCACGGGCACACCGGCGGCATCGGCCTGCATCGCTTGGGCCCGCCCAACTTCGCCCCCATCGGCGGTCACGGCTGCATTCAAAGCCATGTTTTGCGCTTTGAATGGAGCAACGCGCCAACCATCTTGGGCGAGCATGCGGCACAGTGCTGCCACCAGCAGGCTTTTGCCTACTGATGACATCGTCCCTTGCAGCATCAGCACTTTGCCGCGCATAGCTCCTCCCGACACGCCTGCAACGCCATAACGAGTCGGGCATTGGCGGCTGGGGCTTGGGCGGCAATCCGCACATGCATGGGCAACCCAAATGAACTCGTATCGCGCACCCGCACGCCGTGTGCCAGCAAGGCCCGTTGCCACACTGGAGCAGTTGCTGTCGGAACCGGAAGCAGCCAGAAATGCACGGCCGATGCTAGCGGCTCAAAATGCAAATCGTCCAGCATGGCTCTCAGTTGCTGATTGGCGTAAGCCAGCGCAGCTAGCGTGGTGCGGAGATGCTGCTGATCAGCGAGGGCGGCAAGTCCAGCCGCTTGAGCCAGCGCATTGACTGACCACGGCGGCTGGACGGTGAGCAAAGCATCCACAACTGCCGGAGCTGCGAGCAGGTAGCCGAGCCGTAGCCCAGTGAGGGCGTAATCTTTGGTCATTGAGCGCAGGATCAACAGGTTTGGATAGTTTAGGAGCGCGGTTGCGGGCCACGCCTCTGCGACGAAGTTCACGAAGGCCTCATCGAGCACAAGCAGCGTTGCGGGGGCAGCTTGGAGCACCCGCTCAACACTCTCGGCATCCACATATGTGCCAGTTGGGTTGTTGGGGTTGCACCAGAACAGCAAGCGCGGCTGATTGTGTTGCACCGCCGCAATGAGCGCATCGAGATCAAGCGTGAATGGCGCGGTTGGGGTGGCTTGGCTAAGCGGATGGGTGATGATGCGGGCCCCCATCATAGCAGCAGCGGCGGCATATTCGCCAAACGTCGGGGTGATGATCATGACCGCATCGTGCGGGCGCACATACGCTACAGCAATCTGGTAGATCAGGTCTACAGCTCCATTGCCAACCAGCACCGCTTCAAGCGCAACGTTGTGCAGCGTAGCCAGAGCTGCTCGCAGGGGCGTGGCGCGGGGGTCGGGGTGCTGCTCCAGCACGACGCTCTGCATGGCTGGCCAGACGTGCGGTGAGGGCCCAAACGGGTTGATGTTGGCACTAAAATCGAGTGCCGCAGGGGTGGATTGGGTATGGTGATAGCCCCCATGCGGCACGGGCGGCACATCTGCCAGTTCGGGACGGGGCATCGGGATTGTCTCAGTTGTCATGGCTTGCTCCTTGTGGCTTGATGGGTTAGGAACAGAATGAAGAGTCCGGCGGCAAGGCTGAGAGCCAGCGCGGTGATCTGATTGGCGTGCGGAATGTCGGCAGGAGTGGGTAGTCGTCCGGTGGCGTGCAGGGTGTAGTGCTGCACCTTCTCTAGCTGAACATCAAGGGCCCCAGCCATCGCCGCCATTGGGTAGCCTGCATTGGGGCTAGCGGTCAAGGCGTGGTCGCGCTGCATCACCTGCCACGCTCGGCAGCTCCGGCGGAGTGCGGCGGCGGGGCCCTGTGGAAGCGCGTGCAGCCCCGCCGCCAGCACGATTAGCCCAGCTGTGAGGCGGGCTGGGGCGAGGTTGAGCAGATCATCGAGGCGGGCGGCGGGCTTGCCCAGATACTCATAGCGGGCGGTGTGGTAGCCAATCATCGCATCGAGCGTATTTACCACGCGGTACAGAGCGGCGGCGGGCAAGCCGCCGAGCACATACACCCCAAGCGGGGCTACGACTGAGTCACTGGCATTCTCAGCTAACGACTCAATGACGGCGGCGGCGAGGTGGGCGGCGGTGAGGTGCTGCGTATCACGGCTGACGAGCCAGCGCAAGCCGGTGCGGGCGGCATCGAGGTCCTCATTGACAAGCGGAGTGTAGACTCGCTCACCGGCGGTGTGCAACGCATGCCACGCAAAGGTGGTCTTGAGCGCAACCGCTTCGAGCAGCCGCCACACCCCGCCATATTGGGCACTGCGTTGCGCGATCACGAGGGCGGGCAGCACTGCCACGCCACTACACACCCCGATCAGCCCCACCCCCGCAGCATAGGCCAGTGCCGGTGGGGCGTGCGGCGCGTGCCGTTCGAGCCGACTGATGAGCGTGCCAATCCAGACTACTGGATGGAGCGCATTGGGTGGCTCGCCCCATAGCCAATCTAGCGCGAGGGCGAGGACCACAACATCTGGGTGGGGAGGAGGAAGTCGCTGGGCTAGGTGGTGCATTGGTACTCCTGTGCAGCCCGCACGAAGCGCGTGGCTAGCTCTGGGCAGGCTCCGAAGTGCAGATGGACATACGAGGCGACCACATTGCCCACGATCCCCCCCTCTGGGCGGGCGGTGGTGCACCACTCATCGGCGAGCACGGTGTAAGCGGGAGTTAGCGCGTCTGAGGCGTGTTCCCACTGCGAATAGTGAAACTCGTGCCCACGTAGGGTTTCACCTGCGGCCAGTAGCCATGTATCCGTTGTGGCTTGCACCGTCCGGTAGCCGAGTGTCAGGCGCGGAGTCATGCGCGAATGGCCGTGCAGTACGCCCACCATTGGGTAGGCCTGCCCTTCGCCGTCAATGAGCGTTTCGGTCAGGTACATCAAGCCGCCGCATTCGGCATAGATTGGCAGACCCTGCGCGGCGGCTGTGCGGATCGCGGCGCAGAGCGTGTGATTGGCGGCAAGCTGCTCGGCGTAGATTTCGGGAAAGCCCCCACTGAGGTACAGCGCACCTATTGCAGGGGGCAGGCTCGGCGCGTCCATCGGGCTGAACGGCACAAGTTCAGCCCCCGCCTCGCGCAGCAGGGCAAGGTTATCGTGGTAGTGAAAGCTGAACGCAGCATCATCAGCTACGGCAATGCGCGGACGCGGCCCAGCCGTGATGGGTACAGGTGTTGGGCTAAGCAGTTCAGCCGCGCTGGGCAGCGGCGGCGCGGTGCAGGCTGCGCCCCAGAGTGCGTCAAGGTCGAGCTGCTCGATCACGCGGGCTTGGGCTTGTGCCAGCCACGCTTGCCAGCGGCCCGGCTCGCTGGTCGGCACTAGGCCCAAGTGGCGTTCGGGCAGGTGTAGTTCGTCATCGCGGTGCAACGCACCAAAGACGGGTACGCCCGTGGTGGTGTGGATCGCATCAGCAACCATGGCATGGTGCTTGGCACTGCCCACCCGATTGAGGATCACGCCAACCACAGTGATTGTCGGATCGAAGGTGCGTAACCCATGCACCAACGCGGCGGCGGTGCGAGCTTGGGCCCGCACATCGAGCACAATCACGACTGGCGTAGCCGTGAGGCGGGCAATGTGGGCACTGCTGCCGGTATCAGCCCGTCCGGAATAGCCATCAAATAGACCCATCACACCTTCGATCAGAGCCAGATCAGCCCCTGCACTGTGGCGGGCAAAGAGCGACGTGATTGTGGCGGGTGGTACGAGCCAGCTATCCAGATTGATGCAGGGGCGGCCGGCCGCGAGGGTGTGATAGGATGGATCAATATAATCAGGGCCAACTTTGAATGGTGCAACGTGTCGCCCTTGTGAACGCCACGCCGCGCACAGCCCAGCCATCAGGGTGGTCTTGCCACTGCCGCTCATGGGGGCGGCGATCAACAAGCGGGGTAGGGTGATCATGTGGGTAGCTCCGCTTGGGTTGTCAAGTCGGGAAAGCCTTGCGCGGCAGAGCTAGGCTGAAACCACGCGAGCGTCTCGGCCAAGCCAACGACGGCCCCAATCACGAGCACGCTAGGGGTGGGGAGTGGGGTTGTTGACAGTGCAGCCGCCAATGTGGACAAGGTGGCCTGCACACTTTGTTGGTGCATGGTTGTCCCCCAGCTAATCGCCATTGCAGGCGTAGCAGGATCACGCCCGGCGGCTTGCAGCGCGGCACAGATCGCGTCTACCTGCTGCAAGCCCATCAACACAACCAGCGTATCCAGCTGCGCTAAGGCGTGCCAGTTGGGTTGCTGCGTCGGCTGATCGCTGGCGACATGCCCGGTTACAAAGGCGACCGACATCGCAAGGCCACGATGAGTGATCGGAATGCCTGCATAGGCGGGCACGGCCACGGCCGAGGTTACGCCCGGCACGATCTCGAAGGGCAACCCCGCTTGCACGAGGGCGAGGGCTTCTTCGCCGCCGCGCCCAAACACGAATGGATCGCCGCCCTTGAGCCGCACAACCTGCTTGCCCCGCCGCACGTGATGCACGAGCGTTGCGGTGATGGCGGCTTGCGAGATGGCGTGGTGCTGGGGGTCTTTGCCGGCAAAGATACGCTCGGCTGTTGGGCGCACTTCGTCCAAGAGTTCGCGGGCCACAAGGTGGTCATAGATGACCACCTCGGCTAGCCGCAGCAGCTCCAAGCCACGCACCGTAATCAGGCTTGGGCAGCCGGGCCCCGCCCCTACCAAGTAGGCTTTGCCACTACTCACGCTTGCCCTCCTGTTGCCAGAATGCTGCGAGCCGATCCCGCACGTCCCGCGCTTGGGCTGGGTCAGTGCCTGCTGTGCTCACCGCAACTACCAGCCCATTGTGACGATAGACGGCTGGCAGATGCACCGTACCCAGTGTCGGGTCAGTCGCTACATTGCACAGTACCCCCTGTGCGGCAGCATCCGCGGCAATTGCACGGTTGGTGTCAGGTTCGTTGGTTGCAGCAATCACCAGTGTGGGACGCACCGCAGTTGTGCTCGTCACATCGTTTGGCACATAGCGGCGCGGGAACCATGTGATCTCCGTCGCATCAACCCATGCCGCTAATTGTGGCGTAAGCGTTGGGCTAATCACGGTGATCGCCGCGCCCACCTCACGCAGGCCACGCACTTTGCGTTCAGCGACTGCGCCCCCGCCCACCACAAGTACAGGGGCCCCCTGCATTTGGGTCAGGACAATCGGATAGGTGGGATGCGGAGGATGATCGGGATGGATAGGTGTGTTCGGAGCCACGTTCGACTGTAGGTCTGGTTCAGGGGTGGGCGGGGGGGCGAGATAGCCGCGTGGCGTGATGAACAGATCGTCTGACCAGTAGCTCTGCCTATTGCCGATCAGCACGACAGTGAGCATATCCACGATGGTTGGGTCGGCTTCAGCCAACGTGGTGCGGTGGAGTTGCTCATCGGGGCGCGACACGTTGCGGGCAAACAGCACCGGCGTAGTTGGCGGGCGATGCTGGCGCAACACGTCCAGTGCCTGCGCGAGGTGATCGGTGCGCCCCTTGCTGCGCGGGTTGTAGAGGGCAACGACAAAATCACCACTGGCGGCGGCGTGCAGCCGTTGCACAATCACTGACCATGGAGTCAACAGATCGCTGAGGCTGATTGTACACAGATCGTGATTGATTGCCGCCCCGACTCGGGCGGCGGCGGCTTGAAAGGCACTCACACCCGGCAGCACAGTCACTTCGGGCACAGGTGCGGTGGGTGGTTGCTGGTGCAGTAGCTCAAACACAGGCCCCGCCATCGCATACATCCCAATATCGCCACTGCTCACAAGGGCCACCCGTTGCCCCTGCGTGGCTCGTTCAAGGGCCTGTTGGGCCCGGCTCAGTTCGCTCTGCATGGGGCGGGCGATCACTTCTTGATGCGGGCTGAGCAGCGGCCGAATTTGGTCAATATAGGTTTGATAGCCAATCACCACATCGGCATGGACAAGCGCGTGGCGAGCGGCATAGGTCATCTGCTCCGGTTGGCCCGGCCCCAAACTGACCAACGTTAGCGAGCCGTGTGCAGCGTGGAGCGGCTTAGCCCCTGTCGCTGCCCGGCGTGCTACAGCCACTGTGCACCGCCCATGCACCTGTTTGGGCACGAGCAACGCAGCGGGTGTGGTTCCCGCAACAATCAGGGCACACGGCTCAGCCACGCCCGGCACACCGAACTGCTGTTGGGCTGCACTAGGGCTAGGGAGCGGCGCGGAGTACTCCGCGAGTTGCGCTTGGGCGACGCACTGCAACGGTACGCCCAGTGTTGCCGCCGCCGCTTGGATGCCGGCTTCATCGGCTTTGAGGTCAATCGTAGCCAGAGCCGTAATGCTTTCGCGGGCCAGCCCTGCCGTGTGCAGCGTCGTCTCAATTGCAGTTAAGACTTCGGCTGGGGTGACTCCACGCTGGCTGCCTACCCCCACCACCAGCACGGGTGGGTGATAGACCACAAGCGGCGGCTGGCTCGCAGTCGCGGTAATGCGTTGGTCGGTGATGACTAAACCCGCTGCATAGGGCGGGGCGGTCAGGTCGGCGAGGTGTTCGACTGGCACGAGGGTGGGGGCGGCATCCAGTAGTGATGCCACCCGTGCCACGACTGCCGCCGGTAACGTTGGCTCGCAGTAGACTCCGATTGGCTCGCCATTGACAAGGGCCGCACTGGCTTGTACCAACGCACTGTTTGGGGCGATGCGCCAGCCGTCGGCTTGCCCGATGAGATCAAGCGCGGGCAAGGCATGCACATCGCTGGCAGTAGTGAGGATGGCCTGCCCGCCGGTGTGGGCCGCGATCTGTTGGGCCAGCCCATTGGCTCCTGCTTGATGTCCACCCACAAGGGGGATGACGGCCCGCCCCGCATCGTCAAGGCAGACCACAGCCGGATCGGTGGTCTTGTGGTGCAGGAGGGGCGCAATCGCCCGCACCGCAACCCCTGTCGCCATAATCAGAACTAGCTGTGCAGTCGTTTGCCAGTGCTGCTGCACCAGCTCGGCGAGAGGACTGGTGTAGCCAAGTGTTGTGCTATCGGCAAAGCGGGCCGGTACATACGCCGTACCCTGTAGCATTGCGGCGAGGCGGCTAGCCAACTGACTGCCCGTTCGGGTCACGGCAATAATGACCGGGCGGGGCGACCCATAGGTCGGCGGAGGAGCGGATGCGGGTTGGGCTTCGGCGGGTGGGAGCGTAGGGGCACGGTAGCCGTGCCCGAAGTCGGCTGCATACAAGCGGCTCGCGGGTGCGTCGGGTAGGCTTGGTTCACGCAGGGTCGGGCTAATCAAGATGAGGGCGTGTTTGCCCAAGCCAGCCGCCCGCACTTGGGCAGCAATTGTGGCGAGTGTGCCAACGATCAGCTGCTCATCCGGCCACGTCACTTTGGAGCTAACGGCGACAGGCGTATCGGGCGGGTATGCGCCACTGGACAGTACTGCCGCAACCACAGCCTCGATCTGGGCAATGCTTAGGTAGAGGGCTAGTGTGGCTCCGTGTGCGGCAAGGACTTCGAGCCGTTCCCGTTCGGGGACGGGGGTGCGCCCAGCAGCCCGTGTGAGGATCACCGTTTGGGTCTGTTCGGGCAGGGTTAGGGCTACACCAAGCCGCGCTGCTGTCGCCATTGCCGCTGTTACGCCCGGCACGATTACGTAGGGGATGCCGTGGGCGCGGAGTTGGCGCATCTGCTCTGGGGTTGCGCCATAGATGGACGGATCGCCGGTATGCACCCGCGCCACGACTTTGCCGGACTGGGCCGCGTGGATCAGCAACTCGGTGATCGCGGCTAGGGGCATGGCGGCTGAGCCGACGATCTGCACGCCCTCGCGGCGAGCAAGCTGGGCAATGCTGGCGGGCACAAGGCTATCGGCATAAACCACGAGGTCGGCGTGGGCCAGAATGGTCTGCCCACGCACGGTGATTAAGTCCGGTGCGCCGGGCCCCGCACCAATGAAGTAGACCGTGCCCGGCTGGATCAGATCAGTCATGTGCTCCTCCGCTGCGGCTGGCGCACCAACACCAGTGAGAGGTATGGCGCGGAATACTCGCGCAGGCAGGACAAGTCACGGACTACCCGCGCTTCGGGCATGCCGATGTGTTCAGCGTACAGGGCGTGCGCAGTGAGGTCAAGCTGATCGAGGATACGGATCAGGTCTGGCAAAACCCGCCCCACCTTGAGAAACACGACTGTCGCAAAGCTCTGAAAGAGTTGACGGGTTGAGTCGAGATCGAGGGCATATAGGGCCGGCACAACAGCGAGGCGATCATCTTTGTGGGCTAAGAGGATGCCGGTCTGAGCGGCAACGGCGGCAAACGAGGTGATGCCGGGAATGATCGCAACCCGCAGGGTTGGATCGTGGATGCAGAGCTGTTCCCACACGGCCCCAAACGTCCCATACAGCAACGGGTCGCCCAAGAGCAGGTAGGCTCCGCAGCGGGGGGTCGCCGTCGGGGGCGTGGGGCGTAGGTGCTGGACAATCGTTGCGGCGAGGGCGGCATAGTGCGCTGGGGCAAGGTTGGGGCGCATTGGCATGGGCAGGGTCAGCACCTGTTGGCGCGGCAGATCGAGCCACGGCTGGGCAATTGCGAGGGCCCGCCCGCTCTCATCAGGAGTCGGGGCGGGCACAAAGACGACATCGGCTGCTTGCAGGGCCCGGCTGCCCTTCACCGTGATCAGATCGGGATCACCGGGGCCTAGCCCGATCACCGTCAAGGTTGCTGCGGTCGGCATCACGCCCCCTCCGTGTGTCGCCACGTCATCAGGAAGATTGGATTCTGGGCGGCAAAGCGGAGCGCGTTGGCTGTCTGAACCCCAACACTGACCTGCAACAGGACAACCCGTGCTGTCGGGAGGGCGTGGGTGGCTTGGTGCAGATTGTCGAGGGTGACAAACAGCAACACTAGCCGCCCCCCTAGCGGCAGCCGCGCTCGGACGTGGTGCAAGATCGGCAGCAGCTGCCCCCCACTGCCACCGACCACAACCGCGTGTGGGCTGGGCAGGTCGGCACAAACTTCAGGCGCATGGCCCTCAACGATCTGGACATTGGGCGCGGGGAAGCGGCGCAGGTTTTCGCGGATGTGGCCTACCATCTGCGGGCGACGCTCAATCGCATAGACTGTTGCGGCGGGCTGGCGGTGGGCCGCACTGATGCTGATACTGCCACTGCCTGCGCCAATATCCCACAGCACCTCGTTCGGCTGGAGGTTCAGCTCGGCCAGACAGAGCAGCCGCACTTCGCGTTGGGTCAGTAGCCCGCCTGTCGTCGAGATGTCCGCATCGGCGATGCTGTGGACGTAGTCGCGGGGCCGGTCATTCAGCATCGGTATCCTCGCTGGTAGGCGGCGATACGCTCGCATCAGGCGGCAGGCTGTTCCACACCACAAGCACATTTAAGGGCGCAAAGGTTTGCTCTAACAACTCGGTGAGGGTCGTCATGACGACCCGCTGCTGCTCAGCATCGCCTAGATTCTCACACACGGCACAGCGGGTGGTTGGGTCTAGCCCAGCCTCAAGCAAGGCTTGGGCAATGACGGCAGGGGTCTGGCGGTCATCCGTGAGAATAGCGGCTTTGGGAGCGGTACGAACTCCCGCGACCACCGTATCGAGCGGACGGTTGTGGGCACTGAGCAACGCTGCATCGTGCCATGCCTCGCCCAAGGCCGCAAACGCAAGCTGATATGCAGTTGGAGCAGGCACGAAAAGTAGCTCTTCAGCCGCAAAAAAGCGGCGTAGGGATGAGCCGATCCCATAGCAGAGCGGATCGCCGGAAGCCAGCACAACCGCTCGCTGACCGGCGGCTTGGGCGGCTCGCAGCCGGTCAGCTGCCGCGCCAATTCCACATGTGAGGGTCAATCGCTCGCCGCGTGCCTCCGGGAAGTAGTCCAGCTGACGGCTCCCGCCTACTAACACGTCGGCGGTCAATATCTGGTCGAGATAGGCGACGGGTACACTGCCCTGCCCAGCTCCGGTTACACCGATCACTAAAATGCGCGGATGAGTCATAGTTCTTGCTCCTGTTGCATGGTGATAGCGCGGGCGTTGCGTTGGCGGGCCAGCACACGCCCATCAAAATCCACCAAAATGACATCTAAGGCGAGTGATCCGCCGAGCTTGGCGACAAAGCGTTCGCATTGTTCAAGGGCGAGGGTCACAAGGCGTTCGAGCGGAGCCGATGTGCCAGCGGCCTGACATAGCTCCAGCATATGGCGAGCTGTGTTGGCATTGGCCACAGCCGTGATTAGCTCTTCAGGCGCACCGGCTTGACGGCAGACTTCAGCCATAAAGGCCATATCCACTGGGTTACCAGCAACATGGGTAACCATTCGCCCCTGTGCCGTCTTGACAATCCGGCTAATCATGGCTACGAGGGCGACATACTTCACCCCATGCGTGAGACACGTCTTGAGGGCCGCGCCAGTAAAGACACTGATCTCGACAAAGGCAATCGGTGGCAGGTTCGGGAAGAGCTGCATAGCATAGGCTTCCGAGCGTGCGCCTGTAGCCAACACAAGCTGGTCAAGCTGTTGATAGGTTGCCACTTCCACTGCTTTGACCACACTCGCCCGCCACGCAGCAGTGCTATAGGGATAGACCTTGCCGGATGTGCCCAGAATGCTGATCCCGCCAACGATGCCCAAACGCGGGTTGAGGGTCTTTTGGGCGATACGTTCGCCGTCGGGCACACTGATCTCAATCTCGAGACCCTGTTGCGCGAGGTACGCTTGCGGATCAGGGAGCACCTGTGCAAGCGCAGCCTGCACGTTCGCTAGAATCTGTTGGCGCGGAACTGGGTTGATTGCCGCTTCACCGACGGGCAAGCCCAAGCCGGGCAACGTCACGCGCCCTACCCCCACGCCACCCGTAAGGGTTAGCCCAGCGGTGGCAGTCTTGGTGACTCGCGCACAGATCAAGGCTCCGTGCGTTACGTCGGGGTCATCGCCACCATCTTTGATCATACAGCAGGAGGCTGTCTCGGCATGGAGTTGGACATGCAAGGGTGTCATAGTTGTGGTCTCACCATTGGGTAAAGACACAGTAACGGTTGGACTCCACGCCCCTGTGAAAAGGGCCAACGTGGCTGCTTTAGCCGCGGCAGCGGCATTCGTGCCGGTTGTGTAGCCCGTCCGCAGGCCTTTGCGATTGCGCGGCAGCACCAGTTCATCACGGTAGGTTCCCATTCCGCCACAGGCATCGTTCTAGGGGCTATACCGCCGCATTCGAGCGGTGTTGGGCTAGCCGGATAAGGGCATTGACCGCCGCCACTGCTACGGTTGAGCCGCCTTTGTAGCCGGTGGTCACCAGCCACGCTACGTCGGTTTGACGCATCAGCGCGGCTTTGCTTTCCACCGTCCCGACAAAGCCAACCGGCATACCGAGTACAAGGGCGGGACGCGCCCCAGCAGCAATCAAGCGCACGATCTCGTCAAGCGCGGTGGGGGCATTGCCAATTGCCACAAGGCTCTGGTCAAGCAGGCCCTGCTCGGCCGCAAAGCGCATATTCTGCACGCTGCGGGTTGTCCCTTCGGCAGCGGCACGGGCCGCGACCTGCTCGGTATCTATGAAGCAGGCCACGCGCCCGCCTAGCTCCTGTAGCCCTGTCGCACTGATCCCCACTCGCACCATGTGGACATCGGTCACCACTGTTGCCCCAGCGCGGAGAGCGGTGATGCCGGTTGCCAGTGCTCCATCGCTCCAGCGCACAAGGTCGGCAAAGTCGAAATCGGCGGTGCTGTGAATAATTCGCTCCACGACTGTCTGCCCCAGAGGGTCAAACGTGTAACCGTGATCGGACAGGTGCTGCCGAATAATCCGAAACGACTCGGAAGCTATTGCCTCTGGGGTGCGCGGAATCATAGCGTGATGTCACCTCTTTCGGCTCTGTGCGGCCCGTGCAGCTTGTGCTTGAGTTTGGGCCCGTGCAGCTTGTGCTTGAGTTTGGGCCCGTGCGGCTTGTGCTTGAGTTTGGGCCCGTGCCTATGATGGTGGTCAGGTTCGTGATGGGCGTGCGTATGGTCGTGATGGGCGTGATGGGTGTGGTCGTGATGGGCGTGGTCGTGATGGGCGTGATGCGCGTGGGCGTGATGATGGTGATGGCTCATCTGGGGCTTGCCGAGATCGTGTTCAAAGCCAGCCATCGGATGGCGATACTTGCAGCTATCACACGTCATTGTCGCCGTACCCTCGACTAGCTCGCGGTAGCGTTGGGCCACGGCCGCTACCAACCCATCATGAGGGAAGAGCGGCGTACCGACTAGCATGTCAACGTCGGGGTAGGCTTGTTGGGCATGGTGCACGGTTGTGGCAATGTCATCGAGGACGAAGCCCGAAAATAGAATGTAGGGCAGTACGATCACGCGCTTGGCCCCCAAGCGTACACAGCGATCAATGCCGTCCCGAATAGTCGGTTTAGCCACCTTTTGGAAGCCAATCTCGACTGTAGCGAAGTCGCGCCCTTCATACAGGAGCCGGGCCACTTTCGCTACTTCGGCGTTGCTGTCAGGATCACTACTGCCGCGAGCGGCAAGCAGCACGGCGGTATCGCTCAGTGGGATCGGTGTATCCGATGATGGGCGGTGGGCAAGGGCCGTAGCGGCCCGATCCGCCAATATCTGCACAATCTGGGCATGCGCCCCGATAGGTGTGCCGTACTTCAACGTGATGGTGGGGTAAGTCTCGCGGGCCTCAGCTAGCATCACCGGCACGTCGTTCTTGTGGTGTCCCGCCGCGCCCAAGAAGAGTGGCACGACGGCGATGCGCTCGGCTCCCGCCGCCACACATAAGCGGATGCCCTCTGGGATCGTTGGGGTGGCTAATTCGAGGAAGCAGGGCTGGACTTCGATCTTCAGTGCATCACTAAGCTGCACTGCAAACTGGAGAAACTCGGTGTTGCCTTCCGCTTGGGGGCTACCGTGCCCGACGAGCAACAATCTATCGAATGAGGTAGGGTGGGTCATGAGAATGCCTTTCGTTAGAATTCAATACCGGGCTGAGCTTTGATCCCTTGATCGCGGAAGGGGTGTTTCACCTCCTGCATCTCGGTCACTAAATCAGCATAGGCAATCAGGTCCGGCGGGGCATCCCGTCCGGTAATAATCAGATGCAGCATCGGCGGCTTGTGAGCTTGGAGCCACGCCACCACTGCATCGGTGGCGAGCCAGCCGAAGTGCATCACATAGGTGAACTCATCCAGCAGAAACAGGTCGTACTCGCCGCTGGTGATCTTGGCTTGGGCCACGTGCCAGCCGTGTAAGGCTTTGGCTTGGGTCTCATCGAGATCACGGCTGGTCCACGTAAAGCCATCCCCCATCGGGGTGAGGGTAATGCCCATGCGGGCGAGGGCCCGCAGTTCGCCATAGTTGGCATTGCTGTGCTTGAAGAACTGCACTCCCCCGACGCGCATATCGCGCCCCCATGCCCGCAACAGCAGTCCAAGTGCGGCGGTGGTTTTGCCTTTGCCGGGGCCAGTATGCACCAACACTAGCCCTTTGCGCTGTTTGCGTTGGCGTGCGGCCTCGCGCCGAGCGTGGGCTTCGGGGGTGGAGTGGAGCTGGGTTCCGGTGGTAGCTGGTTGGGCGGGCGGGGCGGGGTCCGATTCATCTAGCTCATGCGGCATATAGGCTCACTTTCTACGGGCACACGATTAACGTTGGTGCGTGCCACGCAGAGTGCAGGGGGAAGGTAGGGTACTAGTCCGACGGGGGAGCCGTGCGTTCACATCAAGATATTGCTGATGTGCAGTACTCTATCTTCGTTTACCTAATCCGCGAGGCACGAAGACCGACGGGAAAAGCGGGCGACCTGACTTCGCTCGTGCGGAGCGTTACAGTTGCGCGACAGTGCCGGACTTGCACCGGCTTCGCCTTTCAGCCCGACCATCCGGGGTGCAGGCACTTTTCCCATATCTCTCACTGAGAGTATACCACACGATTCGCCAGCGGACAATCGCCCTCTGACCCTTTCCTATTTCGCCGCTTTCGCTTAGCTTAGCTTCGAGTTTTTCACGCTTTGTGCAGGTTGCGTGCTTGTGCTTCCCGATACCCGCCACCAACGAGCCGACACGCTAGCGGGTGAAGCTCTCTGGTGCGGTGAGGCGTGCAGCCGCTGTCGGGGCTGCCTGCTCGCACGCCGCAAATTGGTGCGTTAGCTCGGTGGGGTCGAAACTGTCCGGTAGCCCAATCGCCACAAGTTGCGTCTGCGCGGGCGTGTTACCCCAATCCTG
>CALCJV010000034.1 GCA_937967405.1 uncultured Chloroflexales bacterium
AAGCGAGGGGTTGACGGGGGGGTTCGAACTGAAGCCTATCCCCATTGGGGATTGAAACTTTCCATATAAGTGGTGCGTGTTTCTCATCAAGAGAGTTCGAACTGAAGCCTATCCCCATTGGGGATTGAAACTTTCCATATAAGTGGTGCGTGTTTCTCATCAAGAGAGTTCGAACTGAAGCCTATCCCCATTGGGGATTGAAACGATATGGTCTATGAGGCAGAGGAACTGCTTTCGAGAGGGTTCGAACTGAAGCCTATCCCCATTGGGGATTGAAACATTAGCACGTGGCAGGCGGACACGACACCTTACAGTTCGAACTGAAGCCTATCCCCATTGGGGATTGAAACACTGGGCACTCTGGGCGGCAGGGGCTGGCGAATATAGGTTCGAACTGAAGCCTATCCCCATTGGGGATTGAAACCTTGACATCGTGGGTGGGCGATACTCTCCATTGGGGAGTTCGAACTGAAGCCTATCCCCATTGGGGATTGAAACGTGCGGTCACAAACCGCAAACCAATGTTTCCCCCAGTTCGAACTGAAGCCTATCCCCATTGGAGACCGACCCTTCAGCCAAGCGAGCCACGCCCGCAGCCGGTTCAGGGCAGCAGTGGTTGCAGCATTTGTCATAGCTTCTCCTGTGATGCAGATGCCGCTTGCGGCGAAGACCATCTTCGTATCGTATGAAGCGAAGCGGTCATAATGCATTATAGCAGAACGGATCGGCGCAAATGCGCGTTATCAATTGCAGCGGGGCACGATCATCTCGTGCAACGCGGAGGGCTGATCATAGCGACAAGTGTAGGATAGGGGTCAGGGGTTGGGTTTCAGGGGGTAGGTGCTAGGGGTCTGGGGCGGGGGGGGGCGCGGGCGGCTGGCTTTACCGTAGGGTGAATAAACCTTCCCCAAACGTTTCATCAACGCGCAGGATTCTGCCGTATCCTTTAGAAGAGCGAAGCAATTGGTTCGTGTGAAGAGCGGAGAACATCATGCAACGAATAATCCTTTTTCTAGGGTTTATCGGCGTGCTGCTGGTGGGCGCAGTGCGTTGTAGTAGCCCAGCAAGCCCGGCAGTAGCACCCGCTGTGCCTGCCACCAGTCCTGCCGGAGCTACAGCCGTGCCCGCCACTAACAATGCGCCGCCCGATTCCGGAGTGGTGCCAGTGGGCGTGGTGATACCGGCTACCTACAACACCTTCTGTAGCTCGTGCCACGGCGCACAGGGCGAAGGCTCAGCGGTAGCTCCCGGCTTTGATGGGGCCGCCCTACGGGCGATGACCACCGCCGATCTCAGTCAGATCATCAGCAAGGGAGTGCCCGGAACCGCGATGATCGGCTGGGAACGCGCGCTGAACGCCACCCAAATCGAGGAGCTAGTTCAGTTTTTGCAGCAGCTTGAAGGCACAGAGCTGGTTGCCAATACTTCTGGGTGGGTTGCTCCCAACCCCACTGATCCGCAAAGCATGCTGCGTGCAGGTGAGCAGATCTATGCTGGGGCGTGTGCATCGTGCCACGGCCCGAATGGCAGCGGTGGCTACGGTCCAGTGATCAACAGCCAACAGTTTCTCACGATGCACGATGATGCCCGTATCCGCGATGCGGTCATCAATGGTGGCTGGCGACCGATGTCGCAGATGCCAGCCTTTGGCAGCAACCTGAGTACGCTTGAACTGGACGCACTACTGGCATATATTCGGGCGTGGCAGCCAACTGCGCCGGTGGTTGCTGATCCACGTGGCACCGCTATGACCGCAGCCGGCGCGGGGCAAGGCAAGGGCGGTGGACACGGATCAGGCGGCGGGGGGGCCGGTAGCTCAAGTGCAGGCAAACCGGCAGTTCGCTACAGTGGCACGGTGGCCGGCTTGCAAGGCAATCAACTGCGCGTCGATCTCGCCGATGGCACGCAACTGACGGTTCTGCTGGGGCCGCGCTGGTACTGGGAGCAGGCGGGCATTGCGTTGCAACCGGGCGACAGCGTGACGCTGGAGGTGTTTGAGGAGCAGGCAGGGCAGTTTGCCCTGAACTGGTTGGAGCATCCGGCTTCGGGCGCACGTTATGTACTGCACAATGAGGATGGCTCGCCCGCATTTCAGTAGGGTGTGAGGTGGCAGGGGCTAGGTGTCGGGTGTCAAGGTGTCAGGTATCAGGTGTCGGGTGTCAGGTGTCAGGTATCGGGTGCTAGATGTCAGGGCAGGAACACATACCACGAAGGGCACGAAGGGCACGAAGAACACGAAGGGGGGATAGGGGTCAGGAGGTAGGTGTCGGGTGTCAGGAGGTAGGTGCTGGGGGTCGGCAGCCCTTGCCTAACTCATCCCTTTACCCCTTCACAACTCTCACTGCGCGATATATAATAAAGGCAAAGAGGCAATGTGGCCTTGCTTATGCCATATTGGAATAAGATATATGGAGGAAATTGCAATGACGCAGCGGTACTCAGATCTCCCTACAAACCCACCCGTTTATGCAGCAAGTGGTCTGTCCGCAGGCCCCCATCATCCCCTGCCAACCTTCTGCGCCCTGCTCATTGGGCTTGCCGTGCTGGCCGTAGGCATCGGCTTGGGCATGCCTCGTCCGGTGCACGCCGAAGGCCCAACTACCATCCCCGGTGGAACCTATACCACTGACCAGACATGGACTGCCGCCAATAGCCCCTACATCGTAGATGGTTGGATCACGGTGGAAAACTCCAGCACCTTGACGATCCAGCCCGGCACCGAAGTGCGCTTTGGCGACAGGAAGGGCATCCGCGTGAAAGCAGGCAGCACCCTCGTCGCCGCAGGCACGGCCAGTCAGCCAATCACCTTTACCTCGACCCTCACCGAACCCACGCCCGGCGTGTGGGCCTACCTTGAATTCGAACCGGACAGCCACGGGCGGCTGGAACACTGCACGCTGGCCTATGGCGATGGCGGCAATTGGAGAACCGGTGCGCTCTGGGTTAAGAGCAGCGATGTGACCGTGCAGGACTGCACCATCCGCAACACACGGGGGCGTGGGGTCTCCCTCGACGGAATTGGTATCACCCCCACTTTTGAGCGGGTGCAGGTGCTGGACAGTACTGGTGATGCAATTGAGCAATCTACCCTTAACATGAACCCCATCTACCGCGACATCCACATGCAGCGTAATCGTCGTGATGCGGTGGTAGTGCAGCGCGGCTTCCCAATGGTAGGTATCCCGATTACCCAAGACGTAACCTTGCAGGGCGACCAACTCAATGGTAGTCCCTACCTGATCGCGGGCTGGGTCACGGTAGAAAACACCAGCACCTTGACGATCCAGCCCGGCACTGAGATTCGCTTTGCACCGATTGGCACCGCCCTGCAAAGCAACATCCGGGTGCTGGCGGGTAGCACCCTCGTCGCCGCAGGCACGGCCAGTCAGCCAATCACGTTTACCTCGACCCTCACCGAACCCACGCCCAGCGTGTGGGACTACCTTGAATTCGAGCCGGACAGCCGCGGGCAACTGGCCCACTGCACGCTGGCCTATGGCGGCAATTCGGCACACGGTGCGCTCTGGGTTCAGAGCAGCGATGTGACCGTGCAGGATTGCACGATCCGCAACACGCACGGCAATGCGATTGTGATCGAGGCAAACAGTGCCCCTACACTGGAGCGGGTGCAGGTGAGCGATACGGTTGCTTCCAAGTTCACCCGTGGTGCGGCAGTAGCACAGGATGCCAATGCGGCTCCGCACTACCGCGATCTACAGGCAAGCGGCAACGTGCACGATGCCGTCGTGGTGACCGGCGATCGGATCACTGGCGATATACGCTGGGATTTCACGACGGTGGGCATTCCGGTGCAGCTGCTTGGCCACCTCCAGATTCCGGCAGGCGCGGCCCTCACGCTCAGCCCCGGCAGCCACATCCAGATGTATACCAACACCCTGCTTACCGTGCAGGGCGGGCTGTATCTGACCGGAACCGTCACGGCTCCGATCACCATTACGGGGGCAACTCCCAGTGCCGAGCCGGGCTCGTGGCGAGCGATCCGCGTCGCGCCGACTGGCTACGCGCTCCTTGATCACGTCCAGATCAGTGGTGGTGGGGCGGAGCGCTACGGTGCGCTTGAGATCGCCTCTAGCAATGTGATCATCCAAAATAGCCACCTGCACCACAATGCGCTGGCTCTGCGCGTGCTTAATCACTCCGACAATCCCACCCCGCGCCCCGTGCTGCGCTACACCAGCATCGTCAGCAATACAGCCGGCATCTGCCGCGCTGGCAATGGCGGACTGTGTTTCGTGCCCGGCTATCCGGTAAGCGTGCTCGATGCGCGGTATAATTGGTGGGGCGATCCCAGCGGACCGTACCACACCACTCTGAACCCCACTGGGCGCGGTGATCGTGTCAGCGATTATGTGCTGTTTGAGCCGTGGCTGAATGCCCCCACCGCCATCAACGAGACCCCCCTGCTGGGCAGAATGATCGTGCAGAGTGGCGGGGCAACGGGCTTCTCGCCGGGGCAGACCATCAACTACGCCCTTGCCTATGACAACCAGACCACACAGACCTTGCAGAGCAGCATCTTGGTGATGCAGCTGCCTAGTGCCGCCACCTATCTGGGCAGTACCGGCAATGGCATCTATCTGCCAGAATACCATCAAGTGATCTGGGATGCTGGCAACCTTGCACCGCAGCAGCGCGGCGTGCTTGCAGCGCAAGTGCGCTATGCGTGGGGCTTGCGTGGTGGCTACCGTGATGGGGTCATCGCCCTGTTTGGAGCCGACAATCTGCCCAGCTCGCGGGTACGCCGCGCCGATTATCACGCCCATCTCCCCAAGCAGATCAGCAGCGAAACCGCGCTTGATGATGCCGCCGTGCAGCGCGAACTCGCGGCTTCGCCCGATCTGGCAGCCCTGTTTGCCGAAGCACAGGCTGCAGGCTACATCTATGGGCAGTGGGGCGGAACCCGCTTCAATGTGGTCGGCGAGGAGCCAATCATTCAGATCATCCTACTGCGCCGGGATCGCCACGCCCGCTCGCTCCAGCGGCAGGGCACGGATGTGACGGCTGTCACCTTTGCCCCCACCAGCTACACCATCCACAACCGCACTGGCGGGGTGAGCCTGAACCTGCTCACCAACCAGCGCAGCTTCTTCGGCGATTGGCAGCCCCCTGACTTGCTCGGTAGCGCAAGTTGCCTGATGGATGGAGGCTGTAACCGTGCGACCTGCTTCGGCAACTGTATGGTGCAAAACATCGTCAAGTGTACCGTGGGCGGCAAGATCGAAGCCATTGGCAAGCTGTGGGATGCCAAAGCCTGCTACGATGCGGCCCAATCTACGGCGGAGGGTGACTATGTTGGCACAGCATCGGCGGGATGTGCGACGGCGATTGCTGGGGCCCTGAAAGAGATCAACCCGATAGTCGGCTGTGTAGCGGGCGGCGTAGATTGTACCAAAGACTGCGCCGCTGATGCCAGTAAGCACTGCTGCACAAAGGATTTGCTGATCCCAGCCAAGCCCACCATCTTCCGGTCTGCCTTCGAGTTTTTTGGTGTGCCTGCCAACCAAATCTGCGAACGGTTCCCCTGTAATACCACACTTGGTAGCTGGGGGGCTGTCTCGCACTACACCTACTGCGCCTTTGGCGAACGCTGCGTAGCGGGGCAAGGCTGTGTGCCCTGCAACGAAGCCGGTGGCTCGTGCAGCGATTCGAGCGTGGTGGTTGCCCGCGATCCGAATGCAAAATATGGACCTGATCACGAACTGCTGCCCGGCGAGACAATTGCTTACACGATCACCTATGAGAACGTTGGGGCGGGGCGGGCGTATGGCGTATTTGTAGTGGATACCCTGAGTGAGCATTTTGAGCCGGACAGTGTGGCAGTTGCCGCCAATGGCGAATACATCAGCCGCACCAATACCATCATCTGGGATGTTGGCGAGCTTGCGCCCAAAGGCCAGATCGGCTCGGAAGGGACACTGACGGTAAGTGTGCGGCTTAAGCCGAACCTGCCCAGTGGCACGGTGATCAGCAACCGCGCTGTAGTGTACTTCCCCAGTGTGCCCGAAGAAACCCCCACCAACATGGTGGTTGGCGTGATCCGCCCACTGGTGGCGATGCCGCAGCAGCTCAGCACTACCGCGCCGCAGCCGCTCGACATTACCCTGCACGGGGCGGCGGTGGGCAGTGCTCCACTCAACTACACGGTCGTGCAACCCCCAATCTATGGCGACCTCACGGGAACCCCGCCGAATGTGCGCTATACCCCAATGCAAGGGTTTGCGGGGCAGGATCAGTTTGCCTTTACGGTGAGCAATGGCATCACTACCAGCACCCCCGCCGCAGTGCAGATTGCGGTGCTGCCTGATCCGCAGGATGCCACCCCACCACAGGTTTGGTGGACGATACCAACCAGTACCACGATGATGCATGAGCTAACCCCCACGCTAATCATGACGGGGACGCAGGGAGATGTATTTGCGCCACTGATCCAGATCGGCTTCTCAAAGGCGATGTCGGCCAGTAGCGTAACCTCGACAACGATCCAGATGCACCGCGACGACGGCGTAGCTGTGCCACTCAGTGTGGTCTATGCAGAGGAGACGCATCAGGCACAGGTACTGCTGCATGCGCCCCTCGATCAACAACAAGGTCACACGCTGACAATCAGTGGCGTGCATGACCTCGTCGGCAATCCGCTTGCAGTGCCGTATGTGCTGCGCTTCGCTGCTAATACTTCACCCCCACCGACAGTGCAGCGCGTGTATCTGCCGTTGATTGTACGCCAATAGGCCAATAGAACGTAGAGCGGGGTGCGGCAGTGATACTGCCGCGCCCCTGCGCCTCAGCTGTGGTAGGGAGCGAGCGGCGGGCAGGTCCACGCCAGCACGGCCATGCCCGCCGCGCAACGCGGGAACGAAGCCTTGCGTATTTTTGTGCGACTGAACGTGGATAGCATCGGCAAGATCGGCGGTTTGGGGGGGGTCACTGCTTCACTCCATGTTCCACGATACCACACCAAGCTGTTCTGTGGTATACTCCTCTTAGGATTCGCTTTTAGGGCTGTAGGGAGTACAGTCGCAAGGAGCCAGCCTCAACCAAACGATTGACATAACCTAGCGCATGGGCTTGCCACCGCACCGCCGCCAGAGTATTCGGAGCGACCGACGTGCGGCGCAAGCTGACGAGGAGAGAGGTTCTCGGCCGCGAGGCCGAGCTAACGGGCAGACGCACGCTGCGCCCCGCTCGGAAAATCGAATGATCAGCGGAAGCCTCTCAGGGTCACGGTGCCACCCTGCAAGCACACGTACAACCCCTACCGGCGACGGTTACGGGCAAAAGCGTGGGCAATGGATACCACCTCTAGCGTACCACTCCCATAGATAAACATTATCATATCTCGTAACATTTGGCGATGCAGTACGGTGTGCATCGGCGGGTGCTGTTCGGCTGCACTGGCAGCAGGCTAGCGACTGCGCTGCTTAAGCGCGGCTGTGCCACCCGCTACCCACCGTACCTATTGCCCTACTTGTCATAAGGAGGAGTACCTGCTATGTGTGGCATTGTTGGCTATATTGGTGATCGGGACGCGCAGGACGTGGTGCTCAAGGGCTTGCAACGGCTAGAGTATCGGGGCTACGACTCATCCGGGATTGCAGTGTATGGCAATGGCGCGGGCTTGCAGCTTGCGCGTGCCGTAGGTAAGCTGCACCGTCTCGCAGAGCAGCTGGCTGCCGCCCCCATGTATGGGCAGCTTGGCATAGGCCACACCCGTTGGGCTACGCACGGCGCGGTCACTGAGACGAACGCGCACCCACACCGCGATCAGAGCGGGACGATTGTGGTGGTGCAGAATGGCATTGTTGAGAACTATCAGGAGTTGCGCGAACGCCTGATCGCGGAGGGGCACACCTTTCACTCACAAACTGACACCGAAGTGATTGCCCATCTGGTGGGGGTCTACTATGCCCGCACCCAATCGCTGGAGCAGGCAGTGCAGCAGACCCTCGCCGAGCTGCATGGCGGCAATGCGATTGTGGTCTTTTCGATCAACGAGCCGGATCGCCTGATTGCAGCGCGGCTCGGTAATGCGGGCGGGGTTGTGATTGGGATCGGTATGGATGAGGTGTTTATTGCTTCCGATATGCCCGCAGTACTCGACTACACGCACCACCTGCTCTTTCTCGAAGATGGCGAACTCGCCGTGCTCACCCGCAACGCGGTGCAAATCCGCAATCGGGCGGGGGCACTGATCGAGCGCAACCCGACTACCATCGCGTGGGATGCAGAGCGGGCGGCACGCGGCGATTTCCCGCACTACATGCTCAAGGAGATTCACGAGCAGCCGCAGACCTTGCGGGATGTGTTGCGCGGGCGGGTAGATGACGCAGCAGGCACAATCACCCTCGATGAACTGACGCTTGATACCGCCACGCTGCAACGGATTGATCGCATCTATACCGTCGCGTGTGGCACGGCATGGCACGCCGCCCTGCTAGCGAAATTTATGATCGAGCGGCTCGCACGGGTGCGCGTAGATGTAGACTATGGCAGCGAGTTTCGCTACCGCCAGCCAATCCTTGATGACCGTACACTGGTGCTGACCATAACGCAGAGTGGCGAAACAGTAGATACCCTCGCGGCAATGGAAGAAGCCCGTGCTCATGGCATTCCCAGCGTTGCAATTGTGAATGTGATTGGCAGCCAAGCGGCCCGTCTTGCCGATGGCGGGGCGATCTATCTGCACGCAGGCCCTGAGATAGGGGTTGCCTCGACTAAGTGCTTCACCAGCATGCTGGTTGCGGCGTATCTGTTGGGGCTAAAGCTAGGACAGGTGCGGGGCGTACTCAGTGCTGCTGATGTGCGTGAGCATGGGCGGGCCCTGTCGGCCCTGCCCCACCAAGCGGCGCAGGTGCTCGTCCAGACTGATGCGCCGATCCGTGCGCTCGCTGCACGCTACCAAGCTGCTACCAGCATGCTCTATCTGGGGCGCAATGTGAGCTACCCAATTGCCTTAGAGGGTGCGCTGAAGCTGAAGGAGATCAGCTACATCCATGCCGAAGGCTACCCCGCTGGCGAGATGAAGCACGGACCTGTAGCCTTGATTGACGAACGCCTACCAGTGGTGTGCATTGCCCCGCACGATGGGGTGTATGAGAAGATGCTCAGCAACATCGAACAGGTGCACGCTCGCAACGGCAAGGTGATCGCTATCGTGAGTGAGGGTGATACGCTGGTTGCCGCCGAGCCGGATCACATCATCAGCGTGCCACGCACGAGCGAGCTGCTCAGCCCCGTGCTGACGGTGATCCCGCTGCAACTGTTATCCTATCACATGGCGGTGCTACGTGGCTGTGATGTGGATCAGCCCCGCAACCTCGCCAAGAGCGTGACTGTGGAGTAGGGACGGGGATGGTGGATGCAGGGGGATTCGGTATAGTGCTGCCCCCTGCCTCAATCTTCGCACATCGCGTGCCTTGCGTGCCCGGTCTGAAAGACCGCTCACGCTGGGCAGGGCGGCAGTCATGGGCTAGTGGATGTATGGTATCACATGCTCGCCAAATGCCTTGATAAATGCCTCTTGATTGCGCCCGACATTGTGGATGTGAATCTCATCGAAGCCGAGATCAGCGAAGCCCTGCAAGTGAGCACGGTGTTCTGCGAGGTCGGTGGAGATCAGCACGCGCCCCGTGAAGTTCTCCTCGCGCACCAGCTTCGCCATTGCCGCAAAATCTTCGGGGCTACGGATGTCGGCTTTAGGGAAGTTCATGCCTCCGTTGGGCCACTCGGTCAGCGCATTCTGCACCGCTTCCGCGTGCGTCTCAGCCCACGAGAGATGCACCTGCAAGAGCTTGGGCATCGTCGCGGGATCTTTGCCGGCCTCGCGTGCGCCGGCCGCAAAGTTCTCTAGAATGCCACGCAGCTTTGCGTGGTTCGCCCCCGGTGTAATCAAGCCGTCACAGACTTTGCCCGCCCAGCGTACCGTCTGTGGGCCCACTGCGCCGATGTAAATCGGTGGCGGTGTAGCGGGCAGGGTGTACAGCTGTACGCTCTCCATTTGGAAATACTGCCCCCGATAGCGTTTCTTCTTGCCACTGAGCAACTGCTGGATGATCTCCGTAGCCTCGATCATCATCTCGAAGCGGATCAGCGAATCGGGCCAGATGCCGCCCGTAACGTGTTCGTTGAGGGCTTCGCCGCTGCCCAAGCCGAGCCAGAAACGGCCGGGAAACATTGCCGCGAGGGTGGCTGCCGCTTGGGCAATCACGGATGGGTGATAGCGGAAGCTAGGGCAGGTGACACCGGGCCCAAACGTGTGGGTGGTCGTTGTGCCAAGTGCACCCATCCACGAATAGACATAGGCATTGTGCCCCTGCTGTGGCACCCACGGCTGAAAGTGATCGGCCGCCATCACACCCTTGAAGCCGTGCTGTTCAGCAAGTTGGCAGTAGTGCAAAAGTTCGGTGGGGTGAAACTGTTCCAGTGCCGCCGCATAGCCAATCGTAGTCATAGAGGGTTAGGCTCCTTTCACCGGCATATCGGGATGCCATGCATAGGTCAGGTCTGCGGGCGTATCTACATCAATAGCGAGGGTTGTCGAGTGGCATGTGTGGATTGGGATGCCACGCTCGTGGGCGGCTTGGAGATGCAGGGCAAAGCTATTGTTGCCGAAGTGAAACGGCAAGCCGGGCGGCAGCGTGAAGCCAAACGCATTCGTGCCAGATTGGGCGCGATCAGGGGCAATGACCGCACGCGGCTCTGCCGTAAAGGGACGTTCTGACACGGGGCACAGTACCGCCACCAAGCTGCGTACATCATCGAGGGAAATCAAGGGGATGTCTGCCGCAATCACGAGCACCGCCTGCGCTGCTTCCTGCTGTGCGGCGGCCAAGCCGAGCTGGAGTGCGGCGTTCAGGTCGCTGGTCGTATCGGGAATCGGCTGTGCGCCTGCGGCGCGGGCCATATCGAGAATGAGCGGGTCTTCACTGACGACCCACACCTGCTGGATCATTGCGCTAGCGATCTCCTCTGGAGTGGCATCGCTAGGCGGCAGGGCAGCACACACCACTTGCAAGACGCGCCGGTACATGTAGATCGCCAGTGTGCGCCGCTCTGCCAGCGAAAGCTGCTCCGCAAGGCGACTTTTCGCGTGGGTCAGGTTCTTCATCGGGATAATCACCTGCACGCCCCGGCGAGGTGGTCCAACCTCTGGGCGCACGCAGGCATAGTATCGCTCGTCGGTTGGCTGTGGGTACGGGTCAATGTGATTGTGATTGTAGTTATCATTGTAGGCTATTCTCATATGTGCAACACCGTTCGTGCGAGGGCTGCTTTCTCGGCAGCACCGCGCATAATTGTATCGGTTACGATCACGGCGATTCCAAGAGCTTCGATGGTAGGCTGAAGGTGGGCATCCACCTGATCAATAATCAACACATCCAGCACGTCTTGATAGGCTTGGGCCACGCCAACGGCAGTTGCAGGTAAGCCGATGGCATGCATCAGGGGTACAGCTGGTCCTTTGATTGCCTTGCCGCCTACAATCGGGCTGATCGCAATAACCTGCGCCGCGCTTTCGCGCAGGGCCGCCCGCACGCCCGGCAAGGCAAGGATAGGGCCGATGCTGACGACTGGATTACTCGGTGCAAGCACAATGCGTTCGGCGTGGGCAATGGCGGCGAGCACAGCGGGGGTGGGCTGGGCCGCCCCCATAAAGCGAACATCTACCACGTGATCGGCGGCACGGCGTTTGACGAGATATTCCTCGAAGTGAAACTCGCCCGCCGCCGTGATAATGTGGGTCGGTTGCGGGTCGTCACTCATGGGCAGAATCCGCACCGCTACGCCGAGTGCACGACGCAGATGATCGGCCACATCGGTCAAGGTTGCGCCCGCACGCAGCATGGCGGTGCGCTGGATATGCAGAGCGAGGTCACGATCACCAAGCTGAAACCACGTTGGCGCACCAAACCGCCCTAGCCATTCGAGGCAGGCGAAGCTATCATCTTGAATGCCCCAGCCTTGTCCAGTGTGAATGACCCCCGCAAGGGTACAGGTGACAATATCCAGATCGGGGGCAATGTGCAGCCCGTGCAAGATAAAGTCATCGCCTGTATTGACAATCGCCGTAATGGTTTCAGGTGCAATGATCTGCACCATGCCTTCGAGGAAACGTGCTGCACCTACGCCGCCGGCAAGCACGGTAATCATGGATGGCTCC
>CALCJV010000035.1 GCA_937967405.1 uncultured Chloroflexales bacterium
CACCCGCGTGAGGTCGTCGGGCGAGCCTACGATGCCATTTGGCAGGAGCTGGAGCAGCGTGGCTTGCACCTCAGCTCGCACCCCGATCATAGCCCCAACGCCCCGAAGGGCCGCCAGATGTATGCCGTCAAGTGTCTCGACGCGAACGGCACACCGGGCTGGTATCTGATCAAGCGCGATCCAATACTGGATGCCACTGGGAAGCCAGAGCAGTATCTCGAATATTGGGAGATGATGGGCTAGTGCCCATCACCTGCTAACGCTGTTGGCGGCTCTGGAAGAGCTGCGATGCAACCACGAGGAGCACCGAAGCCAGCAACATAATCGTTGAGATCGCATTGATCTCCGGCGTAATACTGCGTCGCACGCGGCTAAACACCTCGATGGGCAACGTCGAGAAGCCGGGCCCTGTAGTGAATGCCGCAATCACGTAATCATCGAGCGAGAGCGTGAAGGCGAGCAAAGCCCCGCCCAGAATGCCGGGCAAGATCAGCGGCAAGGTAATACGCCGGAAGGTCTCCCACTCATTCGCCCCCAAATCTTGGGCAGCTTCTTCCATCCGCCAATCAAAGCTCTTCAGGCTGGCTCGCACCACCACGGCCACAAAGGCGATATTGAAGGCAACGTGGGCAATAATCACGGTGGTCAAGTTCATCCGCAGAGCCGTGCCAAACAGACCATTAATGAGCTGGAGGGCTGTTGAGAAGAACAACAACAACATCACTGCCATCACAATATCGGGAATTACAATTGGCAAGTAGAGCACCGCATCAAACGATGTGCGCCCCTTGAAACGAAACCGTTCCATCCCTAAGGCTACCAATGTGCCAATCAAGGTTGCCAGTGCGGTTGAGATCAGGGCTACATAGATGCTATTGCGGAGGGCTTCCATCAAGCGTGCATTCTGGAAGAGGCGGATATACCAATCGAAGGTGAAGCCGCCCCACACCCCTGCGAAGCTCGAATTGCTGAAGGAGAAGATCACTAGAATAGCAATCGGAGCATAGAGAAAGAAGTAGGCAAAGAAGGCGTTGAGCTGAAGCGCACGCTTGCCCCAACGCGTGCGCGACGCTGGGCGGGTAGTCGCTTGCGGGAGCGGACGGACAAGGGTTTCTTCTGCCATAAGCGCGATTCCTCAGATTACAGCAACGATAGGCCACACTAGCGATCATCTTCGGTGGTTGTGCGGAAATAGATCATCACCCCCCCCACCATCATCATCATCAACAGCACCGCCGCCGCTGAGCCAAGCGGTTGATTCTGTGCGGTGCGAAACCATAGCTCAAGCTGGTTGCCAATCATCGTCACTTTGTTGCCACCGAGCAGCGCGGGAATGATATAGTTGCCTGCCGAGAGGATGAAGACCAGCACCGATCCAGCCGCAATGCCGGGCACCGTCATAGGCAACATCACGCGCAAGAACGCCCGCCACATGTTGGCCCCTAGATCGCTTGCCGCTTCCATCATGCGGAAATCAAACCGATCCATTGCGGCATAGAGCGGCAACACCATAAACGGCAACTGCCCATACACTAGCCCTAGCAGCACTGCCCCTTCAGTATTGATCAAGGTCAGACGGGGCCCCCCCAAGCCGGTTACGAACGAGTTGATCAAACCATTATTATTGAGGATAGTCATCCATGCATAGGTTCGCACGAGCATGTTCGTCCAGAACGGGATCAACACCAAGAAGATATAGAATGACCGCCACTGCGCGGGCTGCAAGATGATGAAGAGCGCGAGGGGATAGGCGATCAGCAAGCAGATCAGGGTGGCGACCCCGCCAATCCAAACCGAACGCCACAAGATCGTGACGTAAATCGGATCACTGAGCAGGCGAGCATAATTATCGAGGGTGAAGATCCAATCCACGCCACCTGTTGCACTGCGCGTCAGGAAGCTGTAGATCAGGATCACCACGAGCGGCACGAGGAAGAACCAGAACAGCCAGAACGCAGCTGGACCTAGCAGCAGTGGGAGTTGCCAATTGCGACGCGGTGTGGCAGCTTCGGGTGTGAAAGTCGGCTGAGTGATTGCCATACGGCAGCTCCTTCGGGGTTACTCGGTCAGGACTAGTGCATTTTCTTCAGGCCACGAGAGCAGGGCCGCTTCACCCGGCTGCCAATACTCGTCGCGGTCAAGTGTGCTGCGGGTATTCGATTCCCACACATCGAAAGTACTCCCATCATGGAGCCGCACAATGATGCGCGTATCACTGCCGATGTAGTTGATCCGCTCAACCTGCACGGGCATGGCATTCGTGTGTTTGGCAGGAGGCGACGGCAACGTGCCATTGCTGATCGGGGTCAAGAAAACCTTTTCAGGGCGGATCGAGATCGTCACCGGCTGCCCGACCTGCACTGCCTGCTGGGCCAAGCCGCGCAGGGTTTGGCCAGCGGCGGTAGTGATCGCCGCAATGTTGCCATGTAGCGCACACACCGTCCCGCTCACGAAATTGGTTTCACCGATGAAGTCGGCCACGAAGCGCGAGGTTGGGCGTTCGTAAATCTCAATCGGGTTGCCGATTTGGAGGATCTGCCCGCGATTCATGACCCCAATCCGATCCGACATGGTCAGGGCTTCTTCTTGATCATGGGTGACAAAGAGGAAGGTAATCCCAAGCCGTTCTTGCAAGCCCTTCAATTCGAGCTGCATCTCCTTGCGGAGCTTCTCATCGAGCGCAGCGAGCGGTTCATCGAGCAGCAGCACTTCGGGCTGATTGACAAGGGCCCGCGCCAAAGCCACGCGCTGTTGCTGCCCGCCACTAAGCTGACGCGGCTTACGGTTGCCATACCCACCCAAACGCACCAGCTCCAACGCCTCGCTGACGCGGGTCTTGATTTCGGCTTTGGGCACGTTTTTCATCTCTAGCCCAAAGGCCACATTCTGCTCAACCGTCATATGCGGAAACAGGGCATAGGATTGGAACACGGTATTGACCGGGCGTTTGTAGGGCGGGGTGTGCCCCATCTCGCGTCCGTGGATCGTGATACTCCCACTCGTGGGATACTCAAACCCGGCCAGCATCCGCAGAATGGTGGTTTTGCCACAGCCACTCGGCCCAAGCAGCGAGAAGAATTCGCCGTCATACAATTGGAATGAAGTATTATCTACTGCCGTTACGTCGCCAAAGCGTTTGGTGACATTGGCAAGCTCTACCGCAATGGTGCGTGCCATAGTACTCCTGCCAAGATGATCGTAGGTGATCAGGAAGGTGTGCTGCCGGTGCGCGAACGCTGCGCTACCACAGGAAAGAGACAGTGTGGGTTGCCGATATTGGCGTATAGTATACCACAGGTTTACGGTCCATGTGGCAGCCAGTAGCCCCCGTCTTAGGCTTTACGAGCACCCCAACAGAGGCTTAGGGCAGGCGTTCGAGTGTCCATTCGCCATCCGGTGCGGCAAACACTTCCCACAAGCAACGCGGCTCACCAAATTCAATCGGGGTAATCGTTTCGACCACCCCTTCGGCCTGCAACACCAGCGTCTCGCGCTTGCCGTTGGCGCAATGGATGTACAGCTGAAAGGGACTCGCATCCTTATTGTGGCGGATCAGGAAATCGCGCCCACGTTCTGGATCGGGGATAAAGAAGTCACTCACAAAATCGCCACTCCCCACAACAATATCCCCCGGCGGGCTAGTTTCGGGCACGGCTTCGAGCACAAGCCGCCAGTTGCCATCAGCTTCTACCGTGTAGAAATACTCCTGCTCTTCAGGATCATCGCGGCGCAGTTGCAACACACTGCCACTATAAACCCCAACGTGATCCACCAAGCCAATCCCAATCGGGTCAGTCGGAGTCAGCCGCCGCACGATAAACCGCTTGCGTCCATCGTGCTGAATTTGCAGGCGGCTAACAGGCGCAGGCAGCCTAAACAAGCCCGTCTCCAGCGTGCCATTGCCATCAAAGACAAGCGTGGGCCCCGCCTCTGGCAGGGGCGGCAAGTTATCGGCGGTCAAGCTCGGCTCTGCTTGGGCTGGTTGGCGTTCGTCTTGCGGCGGTGTAGGCGCAGGGGGGTCATCCTGCGGCGGTGCGGGCGCAGAAGGGTCATCCTGCGGCGGCTCAGCTTGCGGCGGTGCAGGCGCGGGCATCAGCGTTGGCTCCGGCAAGGCAGTGGGCGGCGGGGGTGGCACAGGTGAGGCGACGATGGGCGGCGGCGGAGGTAGCACAGATGGGGCGGGGTTGGCTCCCGCTTGCCCCACCGGATTGGGGTACCGTTGCAACGGAGTGAGATTGCCCGAAGCAGGCGGATAAGCGGGGGGCACATCGTTGGCAGGCGGAGGCGCAAGGGGTGCGGACGGTGCTGCTTGGGCATTGGCGAGCACTGCAGCCCAATAAGCTGCCGTATCAATCGGTACAGCAGCATCAATCTGAAGCAGAACGTTATCTCGCATATATAGGCGCGGTGTACCCTGCTGCATCGAAGCGGCCGCGTTGCGCCACTGCGCTGCAATCTGCTCCACTTCAGCTTGCGAGGAACAGACAAAAATGCGTGCGGCCGCCCCGAACGCGGGGAAATCCACGCGACGACTCTCTGCCGCACACAGGATTGCCCCACCCGGATAGTCGGCTTCCGATACGGGCTGCACGTTGGTCAGTTCCAAGCCTTCGGCTTGCAGCCGGATCAGCAGTTCATCGGCGGTCGTCACGACTTGGCTGTCACGTTCGCGCCCAACAAACGTACCTAGCCAAAATATGCCCCCGAGTGAAACCAGCAACAGCAGCAGAGCAATGCCCAATGTGAGCCACGCAGCTAACGTCATGCGAAAACGATAGTGGCGCACCACATCTTCCAGTGTTAAGGTTGCTGGGTGATTGGGCTTGGCAGGATCGGATAACGGCGGCTGAGCAGCAAGCGGCGGCGCATAGCCTGTCTGCTGCGCTGCATATGGCAATGCGGGCTGGTGCTGTTGATACGGCGCAAAGGCTGCTTGGGGCGGCAACGGATAGCCCGCCTGCTGCACCGCTAATGGGTAGAGCTGCGCTTGAGGGTGGGGCGCGGATTGCTGCACTACAGGCATGCCTAGCTGCGGCTGCGGGTAGCCGGGTGGCAAGGCGGGCGGCTGATAGGTAATAGGGTGCGACGCAGGCGGCTGCGGTTGCCCGTAGCTACTCATCGGCGGCACACTTGCCTGCGGCACCGCAGTGAAGGTTGGGTCGGGTGCAGGTTGCCCGTAGTTGCCCATTGGCGGGGGAGCAAACTGGCTGTCCAGTCGAGCGAGCTTCTTGGCCGCAATCTGCCCCGCTCGGCTTTGCGGGTCAATCGCTATCGCCCGCTCGATATAGGCTCGTTGCTCATGCAGATCGGTGGTGGTATCGCTCAGCCACAGCCACGCATCCTGCTGCGTGGGGGCAAGGTAGGTCACCTCCATCAGGAGCCGGCGGGCATTCACGGGGTCGCCTGCGCGGAGTGCACCGATGCCCTGCACGAGCAGATCGTTTACATGTTGATCCATCTTCTCCTCATCTTTTCGCGCTACCCCCAACCGAATTCGGTCTGTCCATATTGTAGCACTATCTGGCACTGGATTGTGCAACTTACGAGATACGGTGCACGGCAGCCCTATACTCATCTCCTTCTTAACCAGAAGTAACGAGCAGCTGCCAGTTGTATGGTATCCTAACTATGTAAAGAGATACACATCGGGAAAGGGCACACAGTTATCGCTAGTCATGGGGAGGATGATGTCACAGGGGTTGCTGCTAATCTGCGTGGCTTCAACATGGTATATGGTTGGGCTGATCTGGCTGATCCAAGTTGTACACTACCCGTTGTTTGAGCTTATTCCGCCAGATGCGTTTCTGACTTACCATGCCGCCCATCTCCGGCGGATCTCTTTGGTGGTTGTGGTGCCGATGCTCTTGGAGCTGCTGACGGCCCTGATGTTAGCGGTACGCCCTCCCGCCGGTGTGCCGCATTGGGTTGCGTGGCTGGGGGCGGGGCTGGTGCTGTTGGTGTGGGGGCTAACCTTTGCCCTGCAAACACCGCAGCATGGGCTACTGGCACAAGGCTACGCCACGAGCACCATTCGAGCACTGGTGGCGGGCAATTGGTGGCGCACGTTTGCGTGGACGATGCACGGCGGAATTGGCTTGGCAATGTTGGTGATGGTATGGCAACGACCCTAGAAAGACCTGCTTCTGAGCGTACTCTAAAGTCAAATCAAAGTTTCGTAAGGAGGTTCACAATGGAGCACGAACCTGATCTGCTTGAGCTTGTGAAACAACAAGTAGAACAGGGTATCCCACCTAATCTGGAGCAAACACAGGCTTTGTTGATGCAGATCGAAAAGCTGAAAGAGCAATGGCGCAACTTTCTCCCGCGCACCCGCCGCAGTGCTTCCACCAAAGAGCTACTCGCGCTGTGGCAGCATAATGTGCGTGAGTTCTATGAGCGCCAGCAGGATGGCTGGCGAGCGATTGTATCAAGCGATACCGAAGATACGACATGGACGGCGTATGTGGAGCGCGGCGAAGTCCGCATCTACGCCAGCCCAACGTTCCCATTTTTGCAGGATGCGCTGCATTGGTGCGAAGAGCAGATCAACACCCAGAACGAGCTGCTCCGACAGGAACAGCTGTAAGCGAATAACATTAGGAAGCGAGACGAAGCAGCTGTGAACAACCAGAGCACCCCATCAACAGGATTACAACCAGACCCGAATAACTTCTTTGCCTACCAGCAGCGTGCGCTCCAGCCACTCCAGCACTGGGGGCTAGGGAGTGTGCTGGTGGGAGCAATTGCCGCCACCATTCCTCAGCCCGTCGTGCGCCAATTTGGATTCCAGTGCCTCACGTGGGGCGGCATTGATGCTGGGCTAGCCGTGTTTGGCATACGGCAAGCTAGCCGCAAAGAGGCCCAGTATTACGCGGGCGAACTGACCAGTGGGCAAGTAGCCCGTGAGATTCGCACGCTGCACCGCATCCTCATGATTAACACTGCACTCGATGTAGGCTACGTGACGGCGGCGGTGTGGCTCCTTGCCACCGCGCAAGATCGCCCCGCACGGCTCGGCACGGGCTTGGGCGTGTTGGTGCAGGGCAGCTTCCTGCTTGTGTATGATGCCCTGTTTGCCCAAGATATAGGGCGCAACTGGCCCCACGAGGTAGCGGCATGATCCCACGTGCGCTCTTCCCCTTGCTGCAATGCCCCACCTGCCAAGCCCGCGATCTGTACGTGATCGCCGGGGCCGTGTGCTGTGGCGCGTGTGGTAGCACCTACCCCATGCATTCGGGCTACCTCGATATGATGCCGCGTGGGGCTGAATTTGGCTATGTCTCTAAGTATGTGGCCGAAGCAGCGCAACTCGCCGATGAACTCGATTACCGCGAGCTTGCCCCGCCACTGTTAGCGGCAGGGGTTCGCAACCGCGAGCTACTGCGCCTGTTGCAATTCACGCCGAATGATGTGGTGCTGGATAGTGGCTGCGGCAGTGCCAAATTTGCGGCGTGGAATGCCGAACAGGTCGGCTTGATGGTCGGCAGTGATCCGGCAACGCTGTTTGCCGATGCTGCTATCGCACAGGTCGCACTGGTGCAATCCGATGCGCGGGTCTTGCCTTTTGCCGATCATAGCTTCGACAAAGGCTTCTCGATAGATGTGCTGGAGCATTTCCCGCGTGATGTGATTGATGCCTACCTGCGCGAAACGGCCCGCGTGCTGAAGCCGGGCGGACGCTTTGTGATCTTCTCGAATACCCGCGAACGCTCGCCGCTTCAACCTGTGATTGACCTGAGCCGCAAGCTGGGCCAGCTCTTTGTGCGGCTCGGTGTCTACGATTTTGAGCGCGAAGCCCGCCGCAAGTCAGATCACCTCAAGGCACTGGAGACGTGGGAAGATGTTCTGGAGGCCATGCAGCAGGCGGGACTCAAGCCGGTGCGGGCCGTCTTTTGGAATAGCCTGTTCACCACCTTTGTAGAGCATGTGCTGATGAAGCTCGGTGAAGCGGTGGTTGGGCGCACGCGCCCCACGCCACGCACGGCGGTCGTCACTACCCCACCAAGCCACGCCGCACCCGCCGCGCCTGCCGCAGATACGGATAATGGAACCCAACGCGAGATTCGCGCCCGCCAACGCTTTCGCGGCTACTTGCAACGGCGCGGGGTGGTGTACTACAGCTTGCACGCCGTGACCCTCATGATGGAACTCGATCTGTGGCTGTTTGGCTGGATGCGGAGCGGAAGCTACTTTCTGCTGGTCGAGAAGGAGTAACCCTGATCGATGCGCCCTTTGTACGTGTCTCCAACTGGGCGGGGGGGGGTAGATTTTGGCATCCAGAACATCACCCGTGCGGTGCAGCAGCAGGGGCTAAATCCAGCCTTGCTGCGCCTGCCCGAAATCTACAACTTCGCGCCCATGCTGATCCCACACGGGCTGCCCGCGCATTGGTGGCACGGCTTCGATCTCGTGCAGGGGCGTTCGCGGATCGCCTTTGCGCTACGGGCCAGCGGCTTGCCAGTCGTGACGACGGTGCATCACCTGACCAGCGATCCGGCCTTGCAGCCGTATAGCTCGTGGGCCCAACGCCTATTCTACACCCTCATCGAATCACGTTATGACAAGTGGTCAATTCTCAATGCAGATCGGGTGGTCTGTGTCAGCCGCTTCACCCAGCAGCAGGTGGTACAGACCTACGGGCGCACCGATACGGTGCTGATCTACGATGGGATTGACACTGACGTATTCACCCCGACCCCCGACCTGCGCCGCCGCGACGATGGTGTACCAATTGCGGCTGCGCCCCACGCTCGCATCCGCCTGCTCTTTGTCGGTAATAGCACGCGCCGCAAAGGGTTTGATCTGCTTCCCGCGATCATGGATTGCCTGCCCAATGACTATGTGCTATACTACACCAGAGGTTTTCAGGGGCACAATACTGCGCCGCCGCATCCGCGCATGATCCCCATCGGCTCGCCAGATCGGGCCGGGCTGGTGGCAGCATACCAGAGCTGCGATCTGCTGCTGTTTCCTTCACGCCTCGAAGGGTTTGGGATTGCCCCCGCCGAAGCATTGGCATGTGGTCGTCCAGTTATTACCACCAATGCTAGTGCCCTGCCAGAGGTGGTAGATCACGGGCAGAATGGCTTGCTTGTTGCCCGCGACGATGTGGCTGGCTATGCCGCCGCTGTGCAGGAGCTTGGCGAGGATGCGCCGCGCCGGACTGCGTATGGCTGGCACGGGCGCGAGAAGGTGGTTCGGCAGTTTGGCTATCCAACACTAGGGCGTAGCTTCTGCGAGCTGTACGCGGGCTTAGGTTAATGCGACCAATTGACTGAGGAGGCACAGCACTATGTTCGACGAGTTCCGCACATTTATTTTGCGCGGCAATGTGGTTGATTTGGCAGTGGCGTTTATTATGGGCGCAGCTTTCAACAGCATCGTGGATTCAATGGTCAATGATATTATCATGCCGCCAATTGGCTTACTGCTGGGCGGGATGGATTTTAGCAACCTGTTTTTTGCGCTGGATGGGAAAGAATACGCCTCACTGGCTACGGCCCAAGCCGCCGGAGCCGCGACGATCAACTATGGCTTGTTTATCAATGCGGTGTTGTCATTTCTGATTGTCAGCGTGGTGATGTTTTTTATTGTGCGCTCATTTAATCACGCCCGCGCCGCGTATGCACTGGCTCCTGCATCAGAGGATGCGCCACCCACTGCCGAAGCCCTGCTTGCCGAAATCCGAGATATTCTTAAGGCACAGGCTAGCTCAACCGACAACGCTCCCCGCTAGCGCACCTGCACCGTGCCAACATCGGTGTAGGTTCCGCGTGGCTGCCCATCTGCGCCCCACACCTGCTGCCGTGTGCCGCGACGTGGATCGCTTTGGCGCGGGCGATACAGCCCCACCCGCACGGTGTAGGTCGCGGGTGCAAGCGTGGCGGGCAGGGTTATCGTATGCGTATCACGGAGCCAATCGCCCGCCGTCCACAGCGTCGTTGGGAACTGCCCCTGTTGCGGACGGCTGTTGCTCTGGGCCACGATGGTATCGTCGTGATCCACCAGATGGATAAAGACCGTCCAGTCGCGGGGCACAGGTTCGAGCGCGTGCCACGTCAAGCTCAGGTGCAAGTCATCGCCAGCACGCGGCACAGCGGGATCAAGCTCCCAGCCGTGCAACTCTACGCCTTGCTCCCACGCCGCCGCAAAGCGGGCGTAGGTCGGCTGCCCGCGCTGCTGTTGGGCTTGGGCGGGCGGCAAGGTGTACCACTGGTAGGCGGGCGCAATGATACCATACGGCAGCCACGCCGCCACCCCGATCAGCAGCATGAGGAGTGGCCCAAGCACAAGGCGCGGCAAGGCGCGTAGCCCGCCTGCGAGGAGCAGTGCGCCTGCCGCCAGTGCCGGAAAGAGCAACCGCCCTTGCCATGCCACCACCCCCGCCACCGCCGCAAAGCCGATCAGCCAGATCAGCGCCAGCAGCGGCAATGCTAGCACAGGCAACCACACGCCCCACGCGGCTCTGTGCAAGCCGCTCGAAGGCATACCACGAAGGTCTCGAAGCACAGCCGGTGGTGGCTGGGGATCAGATGGCGATTGCCCTGCAAGCGGCGCAGTACGCCGCTGCACCTGCATCAGCCATCCGTACATTGCTGCCACCACCACGCCCAGATACACCGCATACACCCATGAAGGGGCGGACAGATTGACCCAGCCGAACAACGCTGTCGAAGAGCGGAACAGCTGCCCGATGGCTGCCCCCCACGCTGCCGGTTCGCGCCACTGCATCGGGGCAGTGGTGTAGCTCTCGCGGAAGCTCTGCACTCCCAACAGATCGCCGTAGAGCCATACGTTGCGGAGATACCACCAGCCCGCTCCGCCTGCCGTAATGCCGGCCCACAACCCCACCCCACGTAGCCCAGCCCGCCACCAAACCACGCCCGCCGCCAGTGGCAGCAGCAGCAGCGCACTCTGCTTGGTGAGGAGGGCCAGCGCACCCAGCAGCCCCGCTGCAATAATCAGGCGACGGGGGTGCGCGGTGGGAAGAGGCGACTCAGCTCCATGTGCCGCCCGTGCAGATGGAGGGTTGCCGCGCACAAGCGCAAGGCAGACCCAGAGCAGCGCAGCACTGAGCATGGTGAGCAGGGTATCGTTGGTGACAAGGGCAGCCGTAAACAGGAACTGCGGCAAGGTGGCCACGAGCATGGTGGCTAGCAGCGCAAACCAGTGATCGTGGGGGATAAGCAGCCGCGCACTGCCCCACACCCACACCAGCGTCAGCACGCCGAGCGGGATGCCTAACAACCGCGCCAATTGCCACGCCCGCATTTCATCCTGACGCGGCGGGTACTGATTGCTGCCGCGCATAAACGCCGCCGCTTGATCGCCGCCGCTCCACGTAAAGCGCGGGTTGCTGGTCAGATGCAGGGTGCGCTGATCGGGCCCAAGCCATGCGGCAGTCGGGGCGGCCAGCAGGTACGCCAGCGGCGGTTGATGCCCTTCGCCGGGCACATCGCTGAGAGCAGAGGGCTGGCGTTGGATGGGCAGGCGGCGTTCGCCCGCGAGGAACAGCACATAGCGCATGTGGCCCGGCTCATCGGGGCCTTCACCGAGCGGCACGGCACACTGGTATGGCCACGCCAACCCGATAAACACAAGGCCCACCCCGACGCACCACAGCCACGCTGGAATAGACCACCGCGTTAGCGTTCGCACGCCCACCGGCGTAGGCTAGCGGAACTGATCCACAAAGCGCAGATCGCCACTGTGGAACCAGCGAATATCTTCAATGCCATATTTGAGCATGGCGATGCGCTCGGGCCCAAAGCCGCCCGCAAAGCCACTGAAGCGTTCCGGGTCGTAGCCACCATTCCGCAGCACATTCGGATGCACCATACCGCACCCGCCAATCTCCAGCCAACCCGTATACTTGCAGATGCGGCAACCTTTGCCGCCACAGAAGAAGCAGGTGATGTCCATCTCAGCACTTGGCTCAGTGAAGGGGAAGTAGCTGGCTCGCAAGCGCACCTGCGTGCCCACCCCAAACATCCGCTCAGCAAAGGCTAAGAGCGTCCCCTTCAGATCGCCGAGCGTAATCTGTTCGCCCACCGCCAGAAATTCAAATTGGTGGAACATAAACTCGCTGCGGGCCGTGACTTGCTCGTTGCGGAAGCACTTGCCCGGCAACAGCACCCGCATCGGCTGCGGCGCATAGCGGCGCATCGCGTGGAGCTGGCCCGGCGAGGTGTGCGTGCGGAGCAGCACACGCGGCGCATCCGGCGGCAGATCAATGTAGAAGGTATCTTGCATATCGCGGGCTGGGTGATCGGGCGGAAAATTGAGCAAGCCGAAGTTGTACTCATCTAGCTCAACTTCGCGGCTCTCCCACACCTGAAAGCCCATCTCGGCAAAGATTGCCACCACATCGCGCAGCACCTGCGTGGTGATGTGCAGTGCACCCACATCTGGCACGCGGCCGGGCAGGGTCACATCCACCTGCTCGCTGGCGAGTTGGGCGGCGCGGGCCGCCCCTTTGAGGCGGGACTCGGCGGTGGCAAAAGCGGCTTCGAGGCTCTCTTTAACTTCGTTGAGGCGTTTGCCCATGGCGGGGCGTTCGTCGGCAGCGAGCTGGCCCAAGCCCTTGCTGAGGCGGGTCAGTGCGCCGCTCTTGCCCAGATAACTACTCTTCCATTGGGCAAGGGCTTCAAGGCTCTCGATTGTGCCTAGCTCGTGCTGAGCCTGCTGCTCAAGCTGGCTCAGTTCGGTCTGCATCTCAATCTCCATCGGGTGGCTATCCTTTGTCCTGCTATGGCAGGTGTCCGGGGCGAGCAATCAGGCGTATCACTGCACGATACGGCAGGGTGCGCCGCAACCCCAACACCTTGCACCTGTCACCGCGCAGCTACGCGACCCTACGTTGGCGCAACGCTTCAAATAGTATAACACTTCCCGCAATCGCCGCATTCAGCGATTCAGTAGCGGCGCACATCGGAATGGAGAGCAGCTGCGTCGCGGCGGCCCGCGCTGCGGCACTGATGCCGTGCGCCTCATTGCCGATGATGAGCGCAGCGGGCTGGAGCCAATCGGCGGCGTAGTAGGGCAAGTCGCCGTGCATATCGGCGGCATAGATCAGGGGCGCAGGGCCAAGCAGGGTATGCAGCGTGACGTGGATCGCAGCCCACGTCAGATCGGGCAGCAGCGGCAGCGCGAAATGGGCCGACATGCCCGCCCGCACCACCTTCGGGCTATACAGGTCTACTGTGCCGGTGGTGGTTAGCACGGCTTGCACACCGGCTGCCACCGCCGAACGGAGCAGTGTGCCCGCATTGCCGGGGTCTTGCAGCGTATCTAAGACCAGCACCGGCCCAGCCGAAGCAGCCTGCTGGCCTAACTGAGCAAGATCCCATTGCGGCATCTGGGCCAGTGCGACTACCCCCTGTGGCGTAACGGTGGCAGTAGCAGCCGCCAGCACACGGGCTGTAGCAGGGTAGCTCTGCGGCAGATCGGCGATCTGGGCCAGCAGTGCGGCTCCGGCGGGCGTGCTGGCCAGCTGCTCCGGTTCATACAGCAGCAGCGGCAGCGTGGCCTGCGCGGCGCGGGCATCGCTAATCAGGCGCACCCCTTCCAACACGAAAAGCCGCTCACGGGCCCGCTCCTTGCGGTTCGTGGCCAGCGAGCGGATCAGCTTGACGTGGGCATTCGCGGGGCTAGTAATCATTGCCAAGCTGCCCCCACCAGCCAATTACGCGGGGCGAGCTTAGGCTGTTTGCGCCGCCTTGATCTGCGCGACGACGGCATTGAAGCTGTTCAGGTCTCGCACCGCCAGATCGGCCAGCATCTTGCGATCAATATCAATCCCGGCGGTCTTCAGCCCTTCGATCAGGCGGCTGTAGCTCATCCCGTTGAGGCGGGCGGCGGCATTGATCCGCATAATCCAGAGGCGGCGCATATCGCGCTTGCGTCGCCGCCGATCTTTGTAAGCATACGAAAGCGAGTGGAGCACGGCTTCGTTTGCTACCCGAAAGTGGCGGCTGCGGCTGCTGCGAAAGCCCTTCGCTAACTTGAGGACATTGCGATGCGCTTTCCGCGCCATCACGCCACGTTTGACACGAGCCATTCTTGTTGTTTCCTCCTAACACACTTACCCTGTAATGAGCACGCTTCACGCTACGGATTCGATTAGAGACCATAAGGCAAGGCTACGGCCAAATGCCCTTCATTTGAGGGGTGGAGGGGCAGCATCTTGCTGTACATATTCCGCGCCCGCTTTGAGCGGTTGCGCTTCACCCCACGCCCCTGCTTTGTCTGCAAAATTTTGCCAGTGCCGGTAACTTTGAAGCGGCGTTTGGCTCCCTTATGAGTTTTCATCTTCTGCTTAGGCATACCTAGTTCCTTCTGGGCGATGTACCCCTAGCGACGTTTCTTGGCGACCTCAATATCACCTTCATCGTCCTCATCATCGAACTCCTCGTCATCGTCGAAGTCCTCGTCGTCCTCAAAATCATCGTCATCATCCTCGAACTCGTCCTCCAGCTCGGCATCATCATCATCGAGCAGATCGAGTTCGTCATCCTCATCCTCTACCTCAGCATCACTGAGCGGTGGCGGATCATCCGCGCTAGAAGGCGCAGCTCCACCTGCAAGGCGGCGTTGCTTCTCCTCGCGTTGGCGACGAAGCTGATCTTTCTGGGCCTGCTGGGCCGCTTTCAGCACCTTCGCATTCGGTGCCAGCACCACAGTCATAGCGCGGCTTTCCATCAAGGGTTTCTGCTCAATCACCGCAATATCGCGCAGTTGCTCGACAATCTCATCGAGAACTTCGCGCCCGACCTCCGTATGGGCCAACTCACGCCCCCGAAACCGCACCGTAAACTTGACTTTATCGCCAGCCTGCAAGAACTTACGCGCTTGACGGGCTTTCACTCCCAAGTCGTGATCACCAGTTTTGGGCTTCAGGCGCACTTCCTTCAGCTCGGTTTGGCGTTGGTTTTTGCGGGCTTCCCGCTCTTTCTTGCTCTGCTCATAGCGAAACTTGCCATAGTCCATCAAGCGACACACCGGAGGGTTCGCATTGGGAGCCACCTCTACCAAATCCACGCCATGCTCATCCGCCATGCGCTGGGCCTCTTGGACACTCACAATGCCCACCTGTGCACCATCTACCCCAATTAAACGCACTTCTCGGGCACGTATTCGGTTATTGATCCGAAACCGCTCTCTGATTGGTCTACTCCTTTGTAATCTAGTTCATCGGCCATCGGTGCGCTGTGTCAAAAAGAACCACCCGTCATGGTGCGGGTGGGAAACGCGCCCGATGTTTTAAACATACCGAGTCTACTCAACGATCATGATCGCTGTCAGCCTCTTAGTATAGCGGGCGCGAGCGATTTCGTCAACCTATCTGCGTGGTTGCCCCCACGCAGAACCATTACCCCACATGCGCGTATTTGCCCGCCGGTGTTCATCCGCGGCAGCTAGGGCAGGGCCACCGCCGCCAGCGGCCGCGCGATGGGTACATCTTCGCTGATAAAGGTGGTTGCGCTACGGGCTGCTTCGAGGATGGTCATCAGCCCACTGCCCGGATGCACGGCCCCCCCAATCCAATACAACCCGCGAACGTAGTCGGCGCGAATGTGCGGGCGCAGGGGGCCCAGCTGGGCCCAATCGTGCCCTAGATTGAACACCGCGCCTAAGTAGGTGCGATATGCCCGCTCCCACGTCACCGCCGTGTAGCACTCCTCAACCACAATATGATCGCGTACACGGTCGAAGCCGAGCAACGGCAGCCGATCCAGAATGAGATCGCGGTAGCTGGCCTGCTTCACGGCCCAATCCACACCGTAGGAGGTGTTGGGGATCGGCACAAGGATGAACAAGGTGCTGTGTCCTTCAGGGGCATTGCTTGGATCAATCAAGGTTGGGTTGCAGACATAGAACGATGGGTTGGTTTCATCCAGTGCCGAGTCATCCACATAGGGCCGTTCGCGCTTGCGAATATGCGCGGACAGGTAAAGTTGATGGTGCGGTAGCCCTTCGTAGCGGCGATCTACACCGAGATAAAGCATAAACGTTGAGCAGGAGAAGTGCATACGCTTGAGCTTCTGATCGGTGTAGCGCCCCCGCGCCTGTGGCGGGAGCAGCTGCTGTTGGGCATAGCCAAAATCGGCATTGATCACCACCGCATCGGCCGCAATGCGCTCGCCACTGGCTAGCTCCACGCCGCGCACCGTGCGCCCATCCAGCCAGACCTGCTTGACGGGGGTGTTCAGGTGGATCTGTACGCCCAGATCTGCCGCCGCTTTGCCCAGTGCCTGCGCCAATGCGCGGAAGCCTCCTTCGGGATGCCAGATGCCATACGCAAATTCGAGGAAGGCGATCAGGCTAAAGACACTCGAACAGGCAGACGGGTGCATGCCCAGATACTTGGCGGGATAGCTCAAGCCGTAGACCATGCGCTCATCTTGGAAGTGCCGCCAGTAGTGATCGTAGAGCGTCTCCCACGGACGGAAGGGCAATGCCGCCGCTAGTTCGGCGGGGCGCAGGTAGTCCAGCACTGGGCGCACCGGCGTGCCGAGATAGGGCGCATAACCGACCGCCTCTTTGCGGATATGTTCAACATACCACCGTTCAAAGGCCGCCGGCAGATCGGGGCGCAGCGCGGCGAGCTGCTGCTTGAACGCGGGGATGTTCGAGGTCAGATCGAGCACCGTATCATCCCAGAACCGCAGGCGTGTATTCGGATCAAGGCGCAGCAGGCGGATATAATCGTAGAAATTCAGCCCGACTTCGTTGAACAGTTCTTCGTAGACACGCGGCACTTGCAGGATGGTGGGTCCGGTGTCAAAGGCGTAATCGCCGAGCGTAAAGCCGCGCATGCGCCCACCGACGCGATCTTCAGCTTCAAACAATTCGACCGCATAGCCTTTGTGGGCAAGGCGCATTGCAGTGGCCATGCCGCCGGGGCCTGCGCCAATCACAAGGATTCGTTTCGTCATGCAGGTTCTCTCAATCTAGCTCTCGGTTGGATTTGGATCATTCCCATGCACAGTCTGGCTCTCTGCTCCTCTTCTTCGGATTCTACCACGAACCGGCAATTCAGGCTGCACAGCACGGGCGGCATGCGGTACAATACCTACACGATCCGATCCGGACACCGGTTTGTGGAGCAGATAGGAGAACTGCAACTGTATGAGTGAACCAGCAACCCCGTTGCAGGTGGGCGCATTGGCTCCTGATTTTGCCTTGCCCGCCGATACAGGCGAAACCGTGCGCCTGTCTGATTTTCGTGGCAAAAAGGTGATTATCTATTTCTACCCCAAAGATGATACCAGTGGCTGCACCACCCAAGCGTGCGGCTTCCGCGATGCCTACCCGCAGATCAGCGAGCGCAACGCGGTGGTGTTGGGCATCAGCCCCGATGGGATCAGTTCGCACCAAAAGTTTAAGACGAAGTACGATCTGCCCTTCTTGCTACTCGCTGATGAGGATCATGCAGTAGCCACATTGTATGGTGTGTGGGGCGAGAAGAAGATGTACGGCAAAACGTTCATGGGCATTGTGCGGAGCCATTTTGTGGTAGATGAGAACGGCTACCTGAGCGATGTGCAGATCAAGGTCAGCCCCAAAGATAGCGTTAGCCACGCCCTCAACGCACTTGGGTAGGGCGAGCCACAAGCGAACCCACAGGAGGATCATTACGATGGATGTTCAGATTGCCATTTTGCCCGGCGACGGCATTGGGCCGGAAGTGACCGCCGCCGCCGAGCAGCTCCTCGCCGCCGTTGCCGAACGCTTCGGGCATCGCTTCACACTCCAGCACGGGTTGATCGGCGGGATTGCCATAGATGAGACCGGCGTGCCCCTGCCAGATGCCACGCTCCAGCTCTGCCAGCAGAGTGATGCGGTGCTGCTTGGTGCGGTGGGTGGGCCGCAGTGGGACAACCCCAATGCAGAGGTGCGCCCCGAACAAGGCCTGCTCGGTATTCGCAAGGCACTGGGGCTGTTTGCCAATCTGCGCCCCGTCACAATCCACCCACTGCTGATGCACAGTTCGCCGTTGCGCCCGGAACGGCTGGAAAACGTAGATCTGCTCGTGGTACGCGAATTGACTGGGGGCATCTACTTTGGTGAGAAACGCCGCGAACGCACCGCCGATGGCGAGTGGGCGAGCGATCTGTGCCTGTACACCCAAGCCGAGATTGAGCGCATTGTGCGCGTTGCGGCACAGGCCGCCCGCACGCGGCGCGGCAAGCTGACGCTGGTGGACAAAGCCAATGTGTTGGAGACCAGCCGCCTCTGGCGTAGCCACACCACACGCCTGATGCAGCAGGAGTTCCCGGATGTGCAGTTCGAAACGATGCTGGTAGATGCCTGTGCGATGCACCTGCTGCGCCGCCCAGCCGACTTCGATGTGATTGTCACCGAGAATATGTTTGGGGATATTCTGACCGACGAAGCCTCGATGCTGGCTGGCTCGATGGGGATGCTACCGAGTGCCTCGCTAGGAGCCGCCGCCGCAGGAGCGACCACGCGCATGGGGCTGTATGAGCCAATTCATGGCAGTGCCCCCGATATTGCTGGGCAAAACAAAGCGAATCCGCTCGCAACCCTGCTCAGTGTGGCCCTGTTGCTGCGCTATTCGCTTCAGCTCGAAACCGAAGCCACCGCCGTTGAGCAAGCGGTGCAGGCGACGCTCGAAGCAGGGATTGTGACGAGTGATATTGCCGCCGCCGGGCAGCAAGTCTATGGTACGGCCGCCGTCGGCGCGGCCGTTGTGCAGCATCTGCTGGCCGCGTAGGTGGGGCTAGGGATGGCAGGGGTTAGGGTTCAGGTGTCAGGTGCTAGGGTTCAGGTTTCGGGGGTGGCGGATCACTGTGTAAGTATTGACTTCGTGTTCTTCCTGTGCTTCGTTGTGATCTATCGGAACCGCTTTACCCGCCACCTGAAACCTGAAACCCGCCACCTGTCACCCAGCCCCTACGCCGCCGCCCGCTCACGCCGCTTACGCTCGTAGCGCAGCATACCATTCACACTCATCTCACCCCACGAACGCGCAATCAACGAGTCAGGATCAGCCGGATCATACGGCAACCACTGGCGCGATATTGCGGGCACGTCAATCTGCTCGTTGTCTAATGCCGCACACACCAGCGCATACAGCTCGGCAATCTTCGCCTCAGTTAGATCAAGCAACCCAGTCACATCCTCGTATACGCCGAAATGGGTGATGTAGAAGCGGCTAATGTCGAGCTGGCGGAGACGCGCCACCGTTGCAAGGTGCTCATCGCGGTTGTAGCCGGGCGGCGGGGCAACGGGGAAGGTCAGCTTCAGGCGGGACATCGAGACACTCGTGCCGTCGCCGATAAACATGCCGCCACTCTTGCGATCCCAAAAGGCAATATGATCAGGAGAGTGGCCCGGTGTGGGCACTGCTTCAAGGATCACACCCTGCCCTAGATCGAGGTGCAGGTTCTCAGCAGGCCGCAAGCGAGCCGGATCAAGCGGCTGCACCGTCCCGTGATGGGGCCACGCCTCTGGGCCTACGGCCCGCTCGACACTCGGCAGCAACCGCGATGGATCAACCAAGTGGGGGCCAGTCATGCTATTGATGTAGACCATCGCATTCGGCAGAGCTTCGGCAAGAAAGCCAGCCCCGCCCGCATGATCCATATGGACATGCGTGCAGAGGATGTGGCGCACCGCGTCGCGGGCAATTCCCAACTGCTCCAACCCAGCGAGCGTATCGGGCACGGTGGGCGACGCACCCGTCTCAATAATGGCTACCTCGTCGCCCTGCACCACAAACACCATCCCTACACCGGGGCGCGCAATCAGATTGTGATCTATGCCCGTGATATGGGCATCAATCGGAATCAATTCCAACAGAGACCTCCTCATCGCACTATTTCCACAGCCCACCAACGCTATCGGATCAAACGCGGATGGGCAAACGGAGCATTAGGCCGCAGCTGCTGCTTTCCAACGTTCCATCATTTCAGACACGTAGCGCGTCGAGATGTCGCCGGAGCAGAAGACCGGATCATTGAACATGGCAATCTGGAATGGGATGGTAGTCTTCAGCCCAGAAATGATCGTCTCTTGCAAGGCGCGGCGCATGCGGGCGACGGCTTCATCCCGATCCTGCCCCCACGTAAGAATCTTGCCCAGCAGCGAGTCATACGAGCGCGGTGGCACATAGCCGGTGTACATATGGCTATCCACCCGCACGCCGGGCCCGCCGGGCGGCAGGTAGAAATCAATCTTGCCTGCTACTGGCAAGAAGTCGCGTTCTGGGTCTTCCGCATTGATGCGGCACTCTATCGCATGCCCTTGCAGCTTCACATCCTCCTGCCTGATACTCAGGGGTTCGCCCCCAGCGATCAGCAGCTGCCACTTGACAATATCCACGCCCGACACCAATTCGGTCACAGGATGCTCTACTTGCACGCGGGTATTCATCTCGATGAAGTAGTAGTTGCCCTCTGGGTCTACCAGAAACTCCAGTGTGCCCGCGTTGTTGTAGTTGATCGCACTCACCCCGCGGGTCGCATCGCGCCCCATCTTCTCGCGGATTTCGGGGGTGATGCCGGGCGAGGGTGACTCCTCGACGATCTTCTGGTGGCGACGCTGGGCCGAGCAATCGCGCTCACCGAGATGGATCAGGTTGCCGTAGTTATCCCCAAGCACCTGTATTTCGACGTGGCGGATACGCGGCAAATACTTCTCCATCAGCAGATCGCCGCGCCCAAAGGCAGCTTCAGCTTCGGCCCGAGCGGTTTGGTAGCCTTTGACCAATTCACTCTCCGTGAAGGCCACGCGCATGCCCCGCCCGCCGCCGCCACCGCTCGGCTTGAGCATCACCGGATAACCGATTTTGCGGGCCATCTCAATCGTATGTTCCGTATTAATTAAAGCCCCCTCCGATCCGGGCACAATTGGCACGCCAGCAGCGTGCATCGTCGCCCGCCCAGAGGCTTTGTCACCCATCATCCGGATCGCATTGGCGTGAGGGCCGACAAACTTCAGCCCACACTCCGCGACAATCTCCGAGAAGTAGGCATTCTCAGCCAGAAAGCCGTAGCCCGGATGCACCGCATCACAGCCGGTAATGACGGCGGCGGAGATCAAACTCGCTGGATTGAGATACGAACGTGACGGAGTGGCCGGCCCGATGCACACCGCTTCATCGGCAACCCGCACGGCCAGCGAGTCCTGATCCGCTTCACTGTAGGCCACCACCGCCTTGATCCCAAGATCGCGGCACGCCCGCACAATCCGGAGGGCAATCTCACCCCGATTCGCAATTAAGACTTTTTTTAACATTTCTGCATCATCCTTTTACTGGTTTCTAACATGCGCTGCTGTTCGCAAGTTTCCGTGCTCATGTTACAATAGCAGGAAAGATAGCTTGTAATAAAGGAGAATTGCCACCATGAGCGACGAAATAGTGCCTTCCACATCAGAGACGGATAATTTTAGTATAGCCGAAATCCGCGATCTTCTACAGCTTGTTGAAGGCTCTGACGTGAGTGAAATCACGATTGAGCGGAGTGGCAACAAGCTCCACATCAAACGTGGTTCGCCTACCTTGATGATGCCTGCGGCGCATTTTGCGCCCCAAGCCACCGCCCCGATCTACACCCCGCCCCCGCCTGCGGTGGTTGCGCCAGTCCACAATGAGGCTGAAACCATTGTACACCACACAGCTGGCGCACACCACGCGCAAGGGCAAGAACTGACTCACCACGAAATGGCCCACGCACTGAAGGCTCCGATGGTGGGCACATTCTACTCTGCACCTTCGCCCAAGGATCCACCCTTCGTCAAAGAGGGCGATGAGGTCTATGCAGGTGATGTTGTTTGTATCATCGAAGCCATGAAGATTATGAATGAGATCGAGAGCGACGTAGATGGGCGTGTGACCCGTGTGCTGGTCAAAGATGGTCAGCCGATTGAATACGGGCAACCCTTGCTGGTCATCGAGCCGCTCTAAACCTCATTACCCTCACAGGGAGGCCTTAAGCGTTGGTCGTGGCAGCGTGCCCATTTTGGTGCGCTGCCACGGGATCGAGCCGATGTTCCGCTGCTTCGTGATAGGAGCCAATCGCCCGATACTTAGCATAGCGTTGCTGCAACAGAGCAGCCGTGCTCAGCCCGCGTAGCTCGTGCAGAGCCGCCCGCAACGCTACGCGCACGTGGGCTAGCGTGGTGATATGGTCGGTATGGGCACCTTCATCTGGCTCACTGATGATGCCATCCACAATCCCCATTTGATGCAGATCAGGTGCGGTAATCCGCATCGCCTGCGCTGCTTCGGAGGCCTTCGACGCATCGCGCCACAGAATCGATGCGGCTGCTTCGGGAGAAGCCACCGAGTAGATCGAGTTCTCCAGCATCAGCAGCCGATCCGCCACACCAATCGCTAATGCGCCGCCACTCCCGCCTTCGCCAATCACGATGGCAACAATCGGCACCGGCAAGTCCGCCAGCATCAGAATGCTCTCCGCAATCGCATTCGCTTGGCCACGTTCTTCCGAGTCTTTGTTGGGGTTGGCTCCCGGCGTATCAATGAAGCAGATCAACGGGAAGCCAAACTTCGCGGCGTGCTGAAAGATGCGCTGCGCCTTGCGGTAGCCTTCGGGGTGCGGCATGCCAAAGTTGCGGCGCACATTCTCGCGGGTGTCACGCCCCTTCTGATGCCCCACAATCGCTACGGTTTGCCCTTCAAAGGCGGCAATACCCGCTATCAGTGCGGGATCATCACCAAATCGCCGATCCCCATGCAATTCTACGAAATCATCCATAATCGCCCGTGCATAATCTAGTGTGCGGGGGCGTTCGGGGTGGCGCGCCCGCAACACTCGATCCCATGCCGTCAATTCACGGCCGTGTGTTTCATGCCCTGTCAAGTTCATCATTTTGCTATCCCATGCATTTGATTAACGACACTGTCGCATATTGCGTGCGTGTTCTGCGCTGAGTCAATGGTAACATACTTTACCGCTTTGGTGAATAGTTGCAGTGAACAATATCTCCGCATCAACTCGCCACGCAATCGTCCGATCCTTTGGCCATCTGCTATAATAGGGGGAAGTGATGCGCTACAGCACACACCGAAGCAAGAGCAGCAGTACGAGGAGAAGATGTTATGTCTGGGCATTCCAAATGGCATACGATCCGCCGCGCAAAAGGAGCCGCCGATCAGAAACGCGGGCAGCTGTTTACCAAACTTGCCCGCGATATTACCATTGCAGCCCGCGAAGGCGGCGGCGATCCCGCCATGAATTTCCGCTTGCGCCTTGCGATTGACAAAGCGCGGAGCAACAATATGCCGCTCGATAGCATCCAGCGTGCGGTAGATCGCGGCACGGGCAAGGGCAACGATGGCACAATGGTGGAGACCGTCTTCTATGAGGGCTACGCGCCGGGTGGCGTGGCAATTTTGATCGAAGCCGCTACGGATAACCGCAACCGCACCAGTTCCGATGTGCGGGCCACGATGAACAAAAATGGTGGCAGCCCCGGCGAACCCGGCTCGGTGAGCTGGATGTTTCGCCAGCAGGGCTTGATCACGATTGACTTGAGCAGCGTGCGCCGCGATCCCGATGAGGTGACTTTACAGGCGATTGACGCAGGCGCAGAGGATGTGGAAGCGAGCGAGGAGCTGCTCGAAATCTACACCGACTACGCCAATCTGAATGCGGTGCGGATGGCCCTTGAGGAGCAAGGGCTACCCATCAAGGATGCCGAAGTGACCATGCGGCCCACCACCTTGATCACGCCCACCGATGAGCAAGATGCCCTGAAGGTGCTGCGCCTGCTGGAAAAGCTCGAAGACCTTGACGATGTCCAACGTGTCTACAGCAACCTTGAAATCACCGACGAGCTTGTGAGTAAATTCGACTGATGCGGATCATGGGGATTGATCCGGGCACAGCGATTCTGGGCTGGGGAGTACTCGACAGCGGATCGGGCCCACTCACCACCGTCGGCTATGGTGCCATCACCACGCCCGCCAAGCACCCCGCCCCAGAGCGGCTCCTGCTGTTGCACCGCGAACTGAGTGCCCTGCTGGCCCAACACCGCCCCGATGCAGCCGCCGTCGAGGAGCTGTTCTTTTCGCGCAATGTGACCACAGCACTAGCAGTTGGGCAGGCACGGGGTGTAGTGCTACTTGCCCTAGCGCAGGCGGGCATCCCGATCTTCGAATACAAGCCACTCGTCATCAAGCAGGCGGTGGTGGGTTACGGCAACGCAGACAAACGTCAAATGCAAGCGATGGTGCGCCTGACGCTGAACCTCGCCACTGCGCCGCGTCCCGATGATGTAGCCGATGCGCTGGCAATTGCACTGTGCCATGCCTACCATACGCCTATGCTGGCGCGAGTGCAGGCAGCTGAGGGTTGAGACCGCGAGACTGCCGATGGTGTCCCGCATTGATTTGGAAGAGATTCGCCCCAACGTGTTTCTCGTGCGGAATGCGGGGGTGCGCCCGATCATTAAGAGCGAGGGTGAATTTGACGGCAAACTCTTCCGCCTGACAAGTTGGCGACGCGAGGGGATGCTTGCTCGGCTGGCCCTTCAGGGCTTTGCGGTGCAGACATTGGATGATTATGTCGCAGGCTTACCCAAACTGCCCGATGTAGCCCACGTGCCGCCCGACACGCCTACGACCGCGCTCCACATCAGCCGCGTGGATCGCTACAGTCGTTTTGTGCCGCACCGACGTAATTGGGAGCCGCTCACGCCGCTGGACCCCAGCGCACCTGATCAGCCGCTCCAGTTACAGGTAGCGACAGGCTGGATCATTCGGCGGCGGCACGGGCGCGGCCACGCCAGCTACGCGCAAGTGCAAGCCCACGCCCAGCTACGCCCGCTGGACGAACTCCACGCGCTCCTCTATGGATACGCCTACGCCATGCTGTTGCACCTGCCACCTGTGATCATCCAGCACGACCCAACCACCGCGCAGTGGCTGCTGCCTGCGGTGTTGCTGCCCGCGCCGCACCGCAAGCTACTCGCCAAGATCGCCACACCCGCGCCCACCAAGCACGCGCTCGTGCCGCACGGGTGGCTCTGTGCGGCAGATGGGCTAGCCCTTGCCAAAGCAGTGCTGGACAGCTTGGGGCTAGCCGTGCAGGTTACTCCTCACTCGTGAGAAATTGGGTATAGACGACTGCCACTGTTGCGACCACTGCGATAATCACTACCAATAGGAACAAGCCCAACATTGCGAGCAAAGCCATACTGGTCTCCTTTTGCCACCTAGCCTTTGACACCCATTCCTACACCTCACCGCCCATCGGCCCGCTTGATCGCGTTGATCGTATCCTGCAACGCTAGATACGCCGGACGCGGACTCCAATCCGGATTGAGGATGCTAAACGAAGCCTGCTCGTGGAAGGGTTGCGGTGGGTTGGTTTCGTTCCACGTTACGGCAAAGTTCATGTTCCAAACGAAGAGTGCGCCAAGCCACGGATACTTTTCGTGGGCCATCAGCACCGCCTCGCGGATGTACTCGCCCTGCTGCTCATACGATACCAGATTGCCATATTCGTAGCCGGGCGTTTCGTTCTGGGTGGCCCAGCCAAATTCGGTCACCCACAGCTGCTGCCCACCCATCCCGTAGGCTTCCATTTCGCGGCGCACATTCTCAATATTGCGAAAGTAGAAGGTCGCATCATCTGTCCAGCCCGGCGCATCGCTAGGGTTGTCGGGGTAGAGGGTGCTTGGTGGGTTGGCTGAACCGGCGGCGTGGGCGGCTTGCGCGTCGAAGTAGCCGCGAATGATCCCACCGCGATACTCGTACATGGCCCGTAGATACTCCACATCTGAGATCGAAACGTTCCAGTCGGTGTGGCCCGTCGGGGAGAGGGCCCCCGTCACCACGTAAGCCTTAGGGTTGATGGCTTTGATGCGCGTGTAGGCTTCGATCAGCGTCTCCACATAGCGGCCAGCATCCTCAAAGGAGATGGTGCCCCCCGTTTCGTGGGCGAGGTTCTGCTCATTCCAAATCTGGTAGGCGGCAATCTTGTCGCCGTAGCGCAGGGCCATCGCTTCCACAAAATCACCGAGCTTGGTCGGATCGGCCGGCAAGCCATCCGAACCATCGGCGGTGTAGAAGGACGGCGAACGCACGATGCTAATCAGCAGCTTGAGGCCAGCGCGGTCTACCGTATCGACAACTTGGTCAAGTTGCTCCCAGCCGAAATCTTTCTCTTTCCATTCAATGTCGCGCCAGTGGATCTGCTGGCGCACCCAATCGAAGCCTGCATTCTGCATCAGGATCATCACCCGCTCGGCATCGGTATAGAACAGATGTGCAGCTGCACCAAATTCGAGCTTGGGCGTAGCGAGGATCGGGTAGCCGAGTGGCGAGTATTCGGTGCGATCCGCACTCCCATCCGGCATGCCGTTGCCCCCATCACCGGTAGCGGGTGCATCCGTCTCTGCGGGTGCATCTGGCACGGGTTCCGGGGCGGGTGGCTCCGGCTCTGGGGGAGGTGGTACTAGTGTTGGCGCAGGCTGGCTCGTTGGCGGCACTGGGCTAGGCGTAGCTGTCTGCGGCATCACCGCCGGAGTGCGGGTTGGGGTTGTCGTCGGCCCACTCGTTGGAACCTGCGCGGCCGGCGGGGGCACAGGGCTAGGATTGCCACACGCTGCTAGCACCATCGCCACCAGTAGCAGCAGGCTGAGCGGAGCCGCCAAGCGCGTTGTATCGCTCATCGTTCTTCTCCAGCGGAACGCAGTGGTTCCAAACGAGGAGATCGGCATGGAGCCGTGCCCATCCCGATCTATCATACCATACGTTGGGAGGGCCGTTCGTCTAGCACGCACCGCTCTCGGATGCGCTTAATCTTTAGGCATCGCCTGAATGGCATGCCATGCTGGGCGCGGACTCCAATCCGGATTGAGGACGCTAAACGAGGCTTGCTCGTGGAACGGGTTGCCCTCCTTCTGCCCCCATGGGATCGAGAAGTTCAGGTTCCACAGGAACATGGCTCCCACCCACGGGGCGTACTCGTTGCGCCCAATCTGGAATGCCCGCACGATATAGTCAGCCTGCTGCTCAAACGAGTTGTACTGGCCATATTCATAGCCGGGCGTGTTATTTTTGGTGGCCCACCCAAATTCGGTGTACCAGATCTGGCGATCCGCATAACCTGACTGGATCATTACGCGGCGAATATCCTCGATCCGGCGGAAGTAGAACTCCCGATTGTCCTGCCAGCCGGGCCCGGGCCCGGGCCGTTCCGGCCAGAGCGTGTCGGGCGGGTTGAGCTGGCCACCGGGGTGAACCCCGATCACATCAGCGCGGAAGTTGGGATTGCTCAGCATTTGGCGCATGAACACCACATCGCTGATCGCAATATCGGGGCGGTTGGTCTCGGTTGCGGAGGGCGAGGCACTCACCACGATAGCGTAGGGGTCGGCCGCTTTGATCGCATCATATGCCCCAGCCAACAAATCCACATAGTAGGAGGCATCGGCCACCGTACCCGCATTCTCAACTGCAAGGTTGGGTTCATTCCAGACTTGGTAGGCTTGCACCTTATTGCGATAGCGGGCGGCCATCTGGCCCATAAAATTGGCAAAGGTTCCAAAGTACTCGCGGGCGGGCATGCCATTGCGCCCATCGGGGGTCGCCCACGAAGGCGAACGCACCACACTGAGCAATATCCCCATGCCCGCATTGTGGGCATCCTCGACAATCTGGTCTAGCTCACCCCAAAAGATTTGACCTGAACGATCCTGCAAATCTTCCCACGCGATCTGCTGCCGAATCCAGTAGATTTGCGAGTTCTTCGAGATTTGCAGCACGCGCCCACGATCTTGCCACGCCGAGCCATCCTCGTAGAGATGAACGTTGTAGCCATAAATAAAGGGAGCGGGCAGACTATCGCGGGGGCTACCGCCCTGAAACGCCGGATTGCGGCGGTGGTTTTTGTCGCGGGCTTCGTTGCCGAGCAGGCCCAGCAGAATTTGGAAGCGCGGATCGGCAATTTCGGGGTGCCACTCCATACGCTGCCGCTCGAAGTATTGCACCCAGTAGGTCTGCCCATCAGCGGCGTTTACTTCCTGAAACTGCTCTGAGATCGGATAGCCATAGACGGCCAAGCCACCATTCTGCTCCCAGAATTGGCGGAAGGGCGCGGGCGAGTTGCGGAGCGTGTGCTGGGTTTCCGGAATCCACGTGCCGTCGCCGGGATTGGCGACCGGCTGGAACGGAGCTTCGTTCTCACGCCCAGTAGCTAGCTGCCGCCCCAGCAGGCGGCCTAAGATGTAGAAGCGGTTGCCGTCGCGCCCAAAGTTGACGGGGTGTTCTTCGAGAATGGCCCGCTCGAAGTATTGCACTCGATAGTACGTACCGGGGTTGGTAAAGCTTTCTTCGATAAACGGGCGCGAGATCGGGTAGCCTAGCGTGAACAGCGCATTGGGCGTATTCTTCCACGCCTCAAGGAAATAGTTCACGGCCGCATGGCCCGTATCGGGGAAGAAGCGGGCCTGCGTCGGGGGGAAGGTGGGCTGCACTGCGCGAGGGTTTGTGGCGATCTGGGCTTCGACGGTGACTGGCTGTGGGATCGCCACCAACCCGCCGATCAGCAGGAAGGCCAACATCGCTAACGTGATCCGTTTGAGCATTGCTCTCGTCCTCCTAAATTCATAGTGTGTTTCAAGCAGTTCACCTGATACGTGACGATCAGCTTGGGAATGAACTTCGTTCATCCTAATCATACGCAATCAACTGTGATAACCTAATCAGCCTGATCTGAAGCAGGGCTGACATGTGGCTGAGTAATCTGGCGCAGGGCCAGCGCAACTGCCTCGCTCGGGGTGTGAGCCACCAGCAAGTGCGGGCTGCCATCGGAGGCAAGGCCTAGCTCCCATGTGTATAGCCCGATCACCATGCGCCCGCTCGCCCGAGCCAAGGCAATCTCCGACAATGTGCCGTATGCGCCGGCAATCGCAATCACCGCATCGGCCGCGTGGACAATCAGAACGTTGCGGGCATGGCCCATGCCGGTGGGCAAAGCCAGCCGCACCCACGCATTGGCATCGCTGCGGCGAGTGCCGGGCAAGAACCCTACGGTCAGCCCGCCAGCCTCCGCTGCACCTTGACACGCCGCCGCCATCACTCCGCCCAAGCCACCACAGACGAGCACCGCTCCCGCACGAGCTAGCTCCTGCCCCACGGCATAGGCCCGCGCAGCCGTCGCGGCATCGCAAGTTCCAGCTCCGCAAACGGCGATCACAGGGGTCTGCTGGCGTGGCAGAGTTGTCATTTGGGTGCAGCTCCAACATTCAAGATGGGCAATCTACGGAGCGTGCGTGCAGGGGCTAGTTGCAGCATCATGACATACGTCGTCAGGTGATACCCTTCGGTTGCATCCGGATAACAGACGCGGGCATTATATGCTGCTCTGGCAGATGCGTCAAGCGCAGCGCGGGGCTTGCAGCGGGCCGTGAGTTGTGCTATAATATCATCTAGCTCTGGTGAACAGAGCTTTTGTGTGTATGATAGCATTCGGGCCGCTAGCTCAATGGTAGAGCATCTGACTCTTAATCAGCTGGTTCTAGGTTCGAGTCCTAGGCGGCTCACCAGTCTGATGTGGTGAACCAAGCTGCGGGGCATGCTCCTGCAGCTCACTTTTTTAACACGGAACGGCAGCGTGGAGACATGCAGTCCTTTGGGCGCACCGCTTGACAAGCGCAGCAAAATAGCCTACATTTGTTCTAACACATTGAACTGTTCTTGACCTAACGGGTAGGTATGCTGGCGATAAAGCAGCTTCACGCACGACCAAACAAGAGCTGAGGGGAGAACTGTGGCGAAAATGCGCGTCCTGCTCACCCAAGATGTTGACAAGTTGGGGCAAGCAGGTGAGATTAAGATGGTATCCGGCGGCTACGGGCGCAACTATCTGTTGCCCAAAGGCATGGCCGTGATGGCTACGCCCGGCTTGGTTAAGCAAGCCGAAGAACAGATCGCAGCCCGCAAGCGCAAGCAAGCGGCTGCGCGGATGGCATCAGAAGCCTTAGCAGCCCGCCTCAATGGCGTGACGCTGCGCTTTGAAGAGCGTGTCGGTGAACTGGATCGGCTGTATGGCTCGGTAACCAATGCAGATATTGCCGCGAAGCTGCACGACCAACTTGGAATTGAGATTGATCGGCGCAAGATTGATCTGGAAGACCCGATCAAGCGCATCGGCAACTATCCCGTTAAGGTGCAAGTTGCTCCCGGGATAGATGCCATGATCAACGTCGTCGTTGAAGCTCTTGGAGGAGCAGCAGTGGAGACAGCAGCTGCGCCTGAACACTCCGATGCCGATAACGCCGACGATAGTCGTGCAGCTAATGCAGAGCAAGCCTAGCACGCTGATGCACTGACTCAGCCTCCATAAGGTGCACAGATTCTGCGAATTTGTGCGTTGATCAAGAACAAACAATGTGCCCCGGCCCTGTGCCGTCGGCACATTGTTGATTCAGGGGGCCGTGTGGACAACCTCTGGATAGTGATGGGAAACTTATCGGATAGCCTGTGGATGGCTCCTACAACTGGGTGAGGTGGGCTGATGGATGAACTCGAACGGGTTGAACGCATAGATCGCACCGTGCCCTACGATCTGAATGCAGAACGCTCTACGCTTGGCTCGATCCTCTTGGATCGGGAGGCGATTATTGCAGTGGCTGGATGGCTGCATCCGGAGTATTTCTACCTTCAAAAACACGCCTACATCTATGAGGCCATGCTCGCCTGCTACAATCGGCGCATTCCCCCTGACCTAACGACGGTGATTGATGAGCTGCGCCGCCAAAATCGGCTGGAGCAGGTGGGTGGCATCTTTGCCCTCAGCGAGCTAGCCAGCCATGTGCCGACGGCCGTCCACGTTGAATACTACGCCCGCATCGTCGAGCGCACGGCAATCTTTCGCCGCCTGATTGAGGCCGGCGGCAAGATTACTGCACTCGGCTATGCCGAGCATGAAGAAGTTGAAGAGGCCCTTGATAAAGCCGAAGCCGAGCTATTTGCTGTTTCGCAACGACGCACGATGCAAGATTTCGTGCACATTCGCTCGGTGATTGATACCTACTTCGAGCAGGTCAGCGATCTCTCTGAGCGACGTGGCGAGCTAGTGGGCTTGCCTACCGGCTACTACGATCTGGACAAGCTGACCGGCGGCTTGCAGCGTTCCGACTTGCTGATCCTTGCCGCCCGCCCCAGCGTCGGCAAAACCTCGCTGGCTCTCAGCCTTGCCTACCACGCCAGCGTTGTCCAGCAGCATACCGTTGCGATCTTCAGCCTTGAGATGAGCCGCGAGCAGCTTGTCCAACGCCTGCTAGCGATGCACACCGGCATTGATACCCAACGCCTGCGAACCGGCAACATTGACCGCGATTTGCAGCGCGTGATGGAGGGGATGGGGGTGCTCTCCGCAGCACCGATCTTCATTGATGACACCCCCGCCTTAAGCATCATGGAGATGCGGAGCCGTTCGCGTCGGCTGCATGCCCAGTCGCGGATTGAGTTGATCGTGGTCGATTATCTGCAACTGATGCAGGGGCGGCGAAACGACAACCGCGTGCAAGAGGTGAGCGAGATCAGTCGTGGCTTGAAGGCACTGGCGCGTGAGCTAAATGTGCCTGTGCTGGCCTTGAGCCAGCTCTCGCGTTCGGTGGAAGGGCGCACCAATCACGTCCCGATGCTCAGCGATTTGCGCGAATCGGGCTGTTTGGCCGGCGATACGCTGGTCTATTTGCCAGATAGCGGTGATTACTATCGCATAGATGCGCTGGTTGGGCAGCGCGGCTTCAATGTGTTAGCCCTCGATCCAACCACGTATCAGTTGGTGGCCTACCCTGTTGAGCGAGCATTCGCAACTGGTGAGCAACAGGTCTATACATTGACCACACGCTTAGGACGCACGATTCGGGCTACCGCGAACCATAAGTTTTTGACGGTGCATGGATGGGTGCGCCTCGATACCCTGAGCGCAGGGCAGCGCATTGCATTGCCGCGTCAGCTTCCAAGCCCAACCCAGCAGACGCTAAGCGATGCTGAAGTAGCCCTTCTGGGGCACTTAGTTGGCGATGGGTGTACGCTACCCCGTCATATCATTCAGTACACAACCAACGATGTCACTTTAGCGCACCTTGTAGCCACCTTGAGCAACAGCGTCTTTGGTACCACAATCACGCCACGTATCCATCAAGAACGGACATGGTATCAAGTTTATCTTGGTGCAGCACAGCAGCTTACCCATCAGCAGCGCAATCCCATTGCGGCGTGGCTCGATGATCTCGGCGTATTCGGCTTACGCTCTTATGAAAAGCGCGTGCCTGCACCAATTTTCCGCCAGCCTGCCGCGACAATCGGGCTGTTCCTCAAGCACTTGTGGGCAACGGATGGCTGTATTCAGTTGGTACAAGGCAACCATCCCCGCCCCATTGCCTACTATGCTACCAGCAGTCTGCTGCTTGCGCGGCAGGTTCAATCACTCCTGTTGCGCTTGGGGATACACGCCCGCCTTGCTCACAAGCCACAGCACCACAAAGGGCGGACCCAATATCATGTAGTGATTACGGGCAAGCCCGAACTCCTACGCTTCCTCGATCTGATTGGAGCCATTGGGCAGCAGAAGCAAGCCCACGCGGATGCGATTCGGGCGTATGTGGCGGAACGGGTTGCCAATACGAATCGGGATGTTATTCCACGTGATGTATGGCAGCATGTAATCCGCCCAGCTATGGCTACGATGGCGATGTCAACGCGCCATATGCAAGCTGTCTTAGGAACGTCTTATTGCGGCACTGCCCTCTATCAGCAGAACATCAGCCGCGAACGAGCCCAAGCAATTGCGCGTGTTGTTGCTTCTCCGCACCTTGCCCAGCTCGCCCAGAGTGACGTGTATTGGGATGAGATCGTGAGTATCATCCCAAACGGGGTTGAGCCAGTCTATGACCTGACGGTGGCCCACCTGCACAACTTCGTGGCAAACGACATAATCGTGCATAACAGCATTGAGCAGGATGCGGACATCGTGATGTTTATCTACCGCGAAGATATGTACGACCGCGAGACGGATAAGAAGGGCATCGCCGAAATCCACATCGCCAAACACCGCAATGGCCCGCTTGGAGTTGTGCCTTTGCGCTTCGAGGCCACTACCACTAGCTTCCAGAATCTCGAACACCGCCCCCCCAACTACGACAAACGGGGGTGAGACCGCAACGCGATAAGGAGCTAGTCGCCCGTAGTAGGCGGCACGGGGACCGAACACACGGGCGACGAAGCGCAGCGGCAGCGGCTGCCATTCGGGCCCCATCCCGCACAATGCCTGCGGCTATAGCTCGCCACGCTTCTGCAACTCCGCTCGGAACCACGGAATGGTGCGCCGCAACCCATCCTCAAGCGTAATCGTCGGCTGCCAATCCAGCACACGCTTCGCTTTACTAATGTCGGGGCGGCGCACCTGCGGATCGTCCAGCGTGCGGCTATCTACATAACGGATACCACTGGCATTGTTCGTTATTCGATTGACCAGTTCGGCAAAGGCGAGGATCGTAAACTCACCCGGATTGCCAATGTTGACTGGCTCAGCCTCATTCGAAAACAACAGGCGGTATATACCCTCGATCAGATCATCAACATACTGAAACGAGCGCGTTTGCGATCCATCTCCGTATACCGTCAAGGGTTCGCCGCGCAAGGCTTGGCAGATAAAGTTGGGCACGACGCGCCCATCGCGCAGGCGCATACGGGGCCCATAGGTATTGAAAATCCGCACAATTCGCGTTTCTAGCCCGTGTGAGCGGTGGTAGGCCATCACCAATGATTCGGCATAGCGTTTGGCTTCATCGTACACGCCTCGTGGCCCTATCGGGTTAACATGCCCATAATAGCTCTCTGGCTGCGGATGCACCTGTGGATCGCCATACACTTCGGAGGTAGAAGCCAGCAGAAAGCGTGCGCCTTTATCGCGGGCTAAGCCGAGGGCCTTGTGGGTTCCGAGTGCACCGACTTTGAGGGTTTGGATCGGATATTCGAGGTAGTCAATTGGCGAGGCGGGCGAAGCCAAATGCAAGACGGCATCGAGCTTGCCCTCGATAAAGATGTAGTTAGTAACATCGTGATGAATAAACCGAAAGCGTTCGTGCCCAGCAAGATGGGCAATATTATCGGTGTTGCCCGTGATCAGATTGTCCATCGCAATCACGGTATGCCCTTCGGCCAGAAAACGATCACACAGATGCGAACCAAGAAAGCCTGCACCACCAGTAATGAGGACGCGCATAGTATCTTCTCCCTGTCTAGCAATTTGCCATCTCGTGGGGCATTGTACACCATTGCTCACCGGATCGCCTACTGGATTACCCACCCGAGACCTAGCCCAGTGGCCGCAGGAAGCCGCGTTGGACGAGAGCCTGCACAATCTGCCGCGCACACGTTGCCGCATCGCTCGTGTCCGTTTTGAGGTGTAGCTCTGGCTGAAGTGGCGGCTCGTAGGGGTCATCAATGCCCGTGAAGCCGGTCAGCTCACCGCGCCGGGCTTTGGCATACAGGCCCTTCGTGTCGCGGGCTTCACATACCGCGAGCGGCGCATCTACGAAAATCTCAAAGAACTGCGCTGGCCCTACCAGATCGCGCACTGCATCTCGGGTGGCCCGATAGGGACTGATCGCGGCACAGATCGCCACCCCACGATGGCGCACCACCTCGCTGGCCACAAAGCCAATCCGCAGGATGTTGGCATCGCGGTCAGCCCGGCTAAAGCCCAAGCCCTTCGAGAGGTGCGTGCGGACAACATCGCCATCGAGCAGCGTTGCCTGCCGCCCACGCTCGAGCAAGAGCACAGTGACAATCTCGGCAATCGTAGATTTGCCAGCCCCGCTCAAGCCGGTGAACCATAGGCAAAAACCCTGCTGGTGGCGCGGGGGGTAGCTCTCCGCGAGAATCTGCGCCGTTTCTGGGCGCGTAAACCACGCCGGCAACAGCCGCCCTTGAGCCAGATACTCCTCGCGCACCTGCGTGCCTGAGATCGTCGCCACCCGCGCCCCCGCAGGCACGGCATGCGCCTCGACGTACTCATCCGTATCGGGCAGGTAGAGCAACTCCTGAAAGGGCACAGCTGTGACCCCCAATTCGGCAGCGTGCTGCTGGAATAGCTCCTGTGCCGCGTAGGGAGCATAGAACGGCTGGCCGGTGCTATCGTTGCCGGGGCCCGCGTGATCGCGCCCGATGATGAAGTGATTTGCACCGTAGTTGCGCCGGATCAGGCCGTGCAGCAGAGCTTCGCGGGGGCCAGCCATCCGCATGGCGAGGGGCAGCAGGCTCAGCAGGGTTTGCTGCGGATCGTAGTAGTTTTCCACAAGGGTGCGGTAGATGCGTACCCGCGTGAAGTGATCTACATCGCCCGGCTTGGTCAAGCCAACAACCGGATGGATCAGCAGGCTGCCATTGATCGCGGTGGCAGCGCGGCGGGTCAGCTCTTCGTGGATGCGGTGCAGGGGGTTGCGGGTCTGGAAGGCAACTACATTGGCGTGCCCCATCAGGATCAGGCGTTCGCGCACCTGCGCGGGCGTAAGGCGCAGCTCGGTGAAATCGTAGTAGGTAGGCAGATTCAGCACGCGCAAGCGTCCCGCAACTGCCACCTGCCCCCACTGCTGCATTTCGGCCACGAGCGGGTGGCGCGTATCGGTCGTGCCGAGTGCTAGCCGTGCTTCGGTGGCCGGCGACCAGTCGAAGGTCTGCTCCACATCCATGATTGCCACCACCTTGTTGCGGGTGTCACGCAGGGCCAGTTGATCGCCGATCCCTACCAACTGCGCTGGATCAACCGTCAGCGTGATCGGCAGTGGGAATAGGGTTCCATCGGCAAGGCGCATCTCGTGCAACACACGCTCGTAGTCAGCTGGCCCCATAAATTGGCTGAGCGGTGAGAAACCTCCAGTAGCGAGTAGCTCCAGATCACACAGGTTCCGCGGCGTAAGCTGGATCGCCGCCAGCCGCTGCGCCTGTTCGCGCAGCACAGCGTGTTCAGCCGGGTCAGTCACGAGCAGATTGACAAGTGTGCCCGCGGGGCCGTAGGGAGCAATCAGGGTCGGTGGTGCTAGCATCAGTGTCATAACACAGTCTTTCCTTTCGGGGCAACCCAGTATAGGGTGTTGCTTATGCAATGTGCACAGCCTTGCGTCGGTGGGAGCGCGGAGCAGGCGATGCCGGTCAAGCATGCGGTAGAACAGCGGCCCCCAACACACCGCCTGCGCGACCGTCTACCCAGCACAGGCTATGAAACCAGCGAAACATTGTCAGCCCCCACCAACGTGACGAGTTGGCGCACCAGATCGGGGCTGGCATGCACCCTGTAATGCGGCTGAAATACGAGCGTGCCCACGCCATTGGGGAGATAGAGCAACACCTGATCGCCGCCTTCGCACGCTCGCAGCAAGTCATCTATATCTTGCATGCGGCGGATGTCATGCTGCACATCCGCCGAGATCGGCAAATTCAGGTGGAGGACGCGCCCCGAATGCCGTGGGCTAGCGGGGCTTGCAACGGAACCGTTCCCACTGCCATTGGAGCCGTTGCGATTGCCATTCGCACCAGTAGGATCGTTGTCGTTGCCATGTGTACCCGTTGACCCAGTGCCTGTCGTGTAGCTCGCACCGCTCTCTTTAGCGGCAAGGCTGACGCGGCTCGGCACACGGATCGTGCGGGTGTTTGCGGCTGCCACCGGAATCTCCGGCGCAGGAGCTGGGTCGGGCAGCGTAGGCAGGGGAGGCGATGGTGCAGGCATCGGCGCGGACACTGCTGCCACCGCTTCGGTGTGCTGCACAGTGGGCGCGGAAAGTCCTTCTTCGTCGTTCATTGCATCCGTCTGTTCGTGTTCGATCTGGGCCAATTCAGTCTCATCAGGGGTTTCCGGCAGTGCCGCAGCAAGCTGCTCCAAATCATCCGCCGCTTCGATCACCAGTTGCAGGGTGTCGCGGCGATGCTCAACCTTGCCCTGCACACGCAGCACCCGATCATCGGCCAGCACCTCACTCAGCTTAGCGTAGGCTTTCGGAAATGCCACTACCTCGATTTCATTTTGGTGATCCTCTAACACCGCGATCAGCATGCGTTCACCCTTCTTGGTGGTGGCCATGCGCGAACGTGAGAGCATGCCAATCACACTCACTTCGTTGCCAATCTGCTCACTGAGTGCGTCAAGGGGAAGATACTGGCTCGGATCAAGATTGAGGCGGTCGAGCACCTGCAACGGATGATCGGAGATATACATGCCCAGCAAGTCCTTCTCCCATGCCAGCTCTTCTTTCTTGAGCTGGGGCGTAATCTTGATGGGCGGCAATGGCATTGCACTGACCGTTGGGGCGGCACTCGCCTGCGCCCCAAACAAATCAAATAGGCTGACCTGTCCACTATCCCGCGCTTTCTGGGCTTGTAACCCAGATTGGATCGCCGCATCAAGGATGGCGAGTTTCTGATGACGGTTGCCGTTCAGCCCATCGAGGGCCCCACACTTGATCAAGCTCTCGAGCACGCGCTTATTCAGGGCGGCGTGCTCCACGCGGGCACATAGGTCTTCGAGGCTCTCGAACTTCCCGCCCGCATTGCGTGCGGCAAGGATCGCCTCGATTGGGGCATGCCCTACATTCTTGATGGCGGTCAATCCGAAGCGAATTGCATAGCCGTCCCGATCCGGCAGCTTTTCAAAGGTGAAGTCTGCCCCACTGGCATTGATGTCCGGCGGATGGATCGGCACCTTGAGCCGCGCCGCCTCAGCCACGCCCTTTGCGACATCGCTGGTTGAGCCAGCTGCCGCAGACAGTACGGCCGCCATGTACTGGGCGGGGTAGTTAAACTTGAGATACGCTGTCTGGTAGCTGAGCAAGCCGTACAGCGTCGAGTGTGGGCGATTGAAGGAGTAACCCGCAAAGGGCTGGATCAGGTCCCAGAGATGATCGGCTTGTTCGCGAGTTAGCCCATTCTTGATACAACCTTCCTTGAAGATCGGCTCCTCCTGCGCCATCAAGTCGCGCTTCTTCTTACCGATGGCTTTCAGCACGATGTAGGCACGCCCAAGCGTATAGCCGGCAATCGCTTGGAGCAGCTGCATAATCTGCTCTTGATAGACAATGATGCCGTAGGTATCTTCAAGGATCGGCTTCAGAATCGGGTGCAGATAGCTAATCTGGTGAGGGTTGTTCTTGTTGCGGATGTAGTACGGAATCTGCTCAAGGGGGCCCGGCCGATACAGCGCAACCATCGCATACAGGTCTTCCACGCGGGTCGGCTTTAGCTCTTTCAGGTAGCGCGTCATGCCGGCCGATTCCAGTTGGAACACGGCAACCGTATGCCCCTCGCTTAAGCCCGCAAAGGTCAGCGGATCATCGAGCGGGATGTCTTCCAATTGCAGACGTTTGCCCGTCGTGGCGGCGATGTACTCTAACGCTTGCGCGACAATCGAGAGGTTGGCTAGCCCCAGAATATCCATCTTGAGCAGGCCGATCTTCGCTAGGGTGTTGCCCTCATACGCAGCCATCACCGATTGTTCATCGCGGGTGGTACGTTGCAGGGGCACCAGATCAGCGAGCGGCTGACGGCTCACCACCACCCCGCAGGCGTGCGTGCCGAAACTCCGCATACGCCCTTCCACTTTCTGGGCCCGCTCGATCAGATCGCGCATGCGCTCGTCGCTCTCGTAGATTTGGCGCAGCTGCGGCACACGTTCAAGGGCTTTGGCAATCGTCGTCCCAACCGGCAGGGCTGGGATCAGGCGGGCCACCTGATCTACCTCATGTAAGGGAAGGCCCATTACGCGCCCAATATCGCGCAGGGCGGCTTTCGCGCCGAGTGTGCCGTAGGTGATGATCTGGGCCGTGTTGTCCCGCCCGTATTTCTCCATCATGTATTCGATCACTTCATGGCGACGGCTATCGGCAAAGTCGGTATCAATATCGGGCATTTCCAGCCGCTCAAGGCTGAGGAAGCGTTCAAACAGCAGCTTATTGGCCACCGGATCAACATCGGTGATGCCGAGACAGTACAGCACCAGCGAGGCCCCCGCCGAGCCACGCGGCAGGCAGGGGATGCCCCGCGTGCGGGCATACTTCACATAGTCCCACACGATCAACATGTAGTCGGGGAAGCCAGTCTGGTTGATGACCTTCAGTTCATAATCGAGCCGCTCTTCATAGCCGGGCGGAGGCGCATTGTTGAAGCGGCGGTTTAACCCCTCAAAGCAAAGGTGGCGCAGATAAGTTTCGGCATTAAAGCCATCGGGAATCTCAAAGGCGGGGAGCTGCACTCGCCCGAAGGTCAAGTTCAGATTGCACCGCTCGGCAATGCGCTGCGTATTTTCAAGCGGAGCCGTGCCGTAGCGTTTGAAGCGGTGCCACATCTCCTCGCCAGAGGCGATATGGTAGGTTCCATCGAAGTTGCGCCCCTTGTTGCACAGCTCATCGAGGGTGATCCCATAGCCCATCGCAAGGATGTGGTTGTGCATCTCGAGATCAGCCGGCTGGATGTAGTGGGTATCGTTGGTGACCACTAGCTCAATCCCCAGCTCGTCACCGATCCGCACCAACTCATCATTGATACCTTCGAGCTGGGGAGTGTTGTCGTGCAGTTGCAATTCGAGGAAGAAATCGTCGCCAAACACGCCCTTGTACCATTCGGCAATCTCACGGGCTTTGTGTTGGTTATCTTTACTAATCGCTTGGGCAACTTCGCCCGCTAGACATGCAGAGGTGACAATCAAGCCCTCGCGGTGCTGTTCAAGCAGGGCACGGTCAATCCGCGGCTTACGGTAAAACCCATCGAGGTGGGCATGTGTGGTGAGCCGCACCAGATTGCGGTAGCCCACCTCGTTTTTGGCTAGGAGCAACAAGTGGTAGGAGTCGCCGGTGCGTTCAGTGTGATCGCCGGACGCGATGTAGGCCTCTACGCCAATAATCGGCTTGATGCCCGCTTTCTGGGCTGCCTCGTAGAACTCGACCGCCCCATACATCACGCCGTGGTCAGTCAGGGCAATGCTGCCCATCCCCAGATCAGCGGCTCGCTGGGCAATGGCTTTGGTCGAGGCATACCCATCGAGCAGGCTATATTCAGAGTGGACATGCAGATGCACAAAATCATTCATACGCAAAACACTTTACACTATCGCTTCCCGCGAGGCATTCATCAGGGTTTGGATCAACACCACCTGAAATCATGTCCACAGGCGATCAACAACACAAGGGACATTTGCGCCATTCCAGAGCGTTAAGTTCAGCAAGAATAAACGTCCGAGCTAGCCGTTTTTTGCTATCTCATGTATTATAGCACGGGCATGCGTGGATAAACAGAGGATAACCACCCGATTCTGTAAGCATTTTTCGGGGTATGTTGTGGACAACTCGTGGATAAGCGCGGCACGTAACGCAAGGCAGCCGATCCCCCTTGATGCACTGCTCAGATTAGCAAGCCAGCTGTCACAGGCCTATCAGCCTATGACAATACCACTCCGGCCGTTTGGGTAGCATACTAGCGCTAGATGCCAAACATCAAGCGGCGGATCAGTGGGCGCGGCAGATCGGCCGCTCGCATCTGATCTTGGGTACTCACAATGTCATACTTAACGCGGAAGAACTCAATGCGTAGCTGCTCGGTATCGAACAGGGCATATGCCGCTCGCGGGTCTTGATCACGCGGCTGCCCAACGCTTCCGGGATTGATGATGTAGCGTTCATGGGGGCGCAGTTTCAGCACGGCATAGTTGTCGCGGGTCGGCAAATTGACTTCACATAGATCGTCGTCAACCAGCCGGAAATAGATCGGCACATGCGAATGACCGATAAAGCAGAGCTGTTGGGTAAACGAGTTGTGGAAATTATCCAGCGCATCATCGGGGTAGAGCAGATACTCCCAGATCGGGTTGCGCGGGCTACCATGCGCCAGCATCACACTCCCCAGATCGGGGTGGCTCGTTTCGATTTTGGGCAGCAGGCTATGCAACCATGTGCGGTTGGCTGCACTGAGTTGCTGGCCATTCCACTCATTGGCAATGCGGGCTTCACTGTTGAAGTAGTCCAGATCGGCACGCGGATCACCCAGACACGCCAGATCGTGGTTGCCACTGATCGTCACCGCCGCATGTTCGCGGATATAGTCAGCACACTCATTCGGGCGGGGGCCATAGCCAATCGTATCGCCTAGACACCAGATGACATCATACGCAGGTGCAGCGGCTAAAACTGCCTCCAATGCGACAACATTGGCGTGAATATCAGAAAGTAACAGGATACGCATAGCATGCCATTCAGGTTCAGGTGGTCAGTTCGGTGCCTGCTCTTGCCGCCCGTGGTTGCACAGGCATCGCTGACCTTTTATAATACAGCGTAGTTGCGCGATCAGCGCAGTTGGGAGTAATCCACACTTATGGTTCAACCATCCAAACATTGCCCCCACTTAGGGCTAAAGCAAAATCGTGCCATTCGGTTTGCTTCACCCACGGCTGAGCACCGGTGCTACGTCAATGGCACGCCACAAGATATTCCCGTTGAGCAGGCTACCTACTGCCTGTGTGAGAACTATGTTAATTGCCCATTATACATGGGTTTATCTGTTCCTTCAACTAGGGCCAGCACTACCAGCCCACCAGCCCCTGCTGCCCCACACGCCAGCCCACGCGGCGGGGCGGTGGGGCAAGGTGGGGTGATCGCGTGGCTCCAAACCCTGCCGCCCAGCGAGAAGATCATCTATGGTACGCTCATGGCCATCATCGCACTAATTCTCGGCATCTACGCGATCACCGGCTTGCGCTTGGTGCTGCCTGAGCCACAAGCAAATGCACCGACCCCCAGCCCCGCCCCTACCAGCCTTGCGGGGGCAGGCGCACTCTCACCCGTACCAGCCCCGCCCACCCACACGCCCGTGCCCACCCATCGCCCGTCGCCGTCCCCAACCCGACGGGCACTGACTGCACCAGCAACCGTGCCCGCACCTACCGCAACCCCCACCCCACGCCGAGTAGTGGGCGGCGGACTTAGGCCCATCAGCACGCTTGAACCTGCCAGCACCGTCGCAGTACCAAGTCCAACGGATGCGCGTGGAGCCGGAGAGCCAATTGTGCTGTACTTTCTAGGGGCAGATAATACGCTCGTCCCCTTTACCCTAAATGTTGCGACCACAGATCGCCCAACTGCGGCCGCCTTTGCGCTTGCGGCCGGCCCACCCGCAAACAGTGGGCTACTGCCCGTCCTGCCCCCAACGATCCAAGTCGTGCGAGTTGAACTGGATCGCACCGGCCTTGCGACAGTCACGTTACGGGGGGACATTCTGCACGACGATGGGCTAGGCTTTCAGGCGTTGGTCAGCACCATGCTGAGTCTGCCCGAAGTGGAGCGGGTGCAGTTACTATACGAGTGATTCAGCCGTCATACGGAGTCAAGGTTCAGGCACACTCACCCGCCCCGAAAGACGGGCAGCATAGGTCGTCTGTCCATTGCCTGCATCAGCTTCGATCACGCTGCCGATCAGCGCAGGGGGGATGCTCTCGTTGATCTGTGCGCTGGGGTAGCGGGCTTCCACCTCACGCCGGTAGGCCTCGCGCAGTGCGTCCCGCACCTCGCCATCGCTGGCCGTACTCGGCAATACAACTTCCACATCGAGCGCAATCTCGCGCAGCACAAACGATACGGGGCTAGGCTGGGTAATCCCCGGTATGGTGGGCAGCGATGCACCGAGATTGCTCCCGAAGAACATCACGCCCGTCGCCAGAATCGCCACAAGTGCAAGCAGCAGTAGCCCCCCATTGATGAGCGTGCGAACACAACCGCCGATACCGCCCCCTTGCCGTGCACGCGCTGGTGCAGGCTGATGCGGCGGTGCAGGAGCGGGCGCAGGGCGGGCCGCACGGGGCGCAGGCGCAGACGCAGCGGGCGTGGGCGGCGCAGACCCAGCGGGCGCGGACGGCGCAGGCCCAGCGGGCGCGGGGCGGGCCGCACGGGGCGCAGGCCCAGCGGGCGCGGCAGCGGCGGGCGCGGGGCGGGCAGCACGGGGCGCAGGCCCAGCGGGCGCGGCAGCGGCGGGCGCGGGGCGGGCAGCTTGCGCCGCTTGCGCCGGACTCACCTGTGGGGCAGCAGTAGGCTGCACCCGCACCTGCCCCGCCTGCTGGAGCTTGTCGCGGGTTCCGATCAGGGGGCGCAACGCCGCCCGAAATTCGGGCATCGTCGCGTAGCGTTCTTCGGGCTTCATCGCTAGGGCCTTCTGCAGCGCGGCATTGGTCCGATCCGAAATCTGCGGCTTCAGATCGCGCACGGGCGGAAACGAGAAAGGCGGCTGATCGGTCGGGTCGCGCCCCGTCAGCAGATGGTGCAGCGTTGCCGCTAGTGCGTAGATGTCTGATTGCGGGGTGGCCAAGCCCTGATACTGTTCGGGGGGGGCATAGCCGGGCGTGCCAATCTGCGTGCCGCGTTGCGTCGGGGTGAATACTTTGGCAATCCCAAAATCCACCAGCTTGATCCCACCGTCCTGCTCCACCATAATGTTGGACGGCTTCACGTCGCGGTAGATCAAGCCCTTGTCGTGCAGATAGCCCAGCACATCGCTGATCTGCATGGCCCACTCTAGCACCTGCGCTTCGGGAAAGCCCTGTGGGTTGCGCTCTAGCAGCGTATCCAAATCCGTGCCATGCACAAAGTCCATCGTCAGGTAGTGGCGGCCTTCGTCCGTGAAGTGGCTGTAGACGCGGGGAATGCGCGGGTGAGTTAGCTGCTGAAGGAGTTCGGCTTCGCTATTGAAGCGCATGACGGCTTCGTTGCGTTCACGCGGATCATCAAAGCGATCCAGCATCTCCTTAATCGCATAGGTTTTGCCGTGCTGATCAATACCCGCATAGACGGCTCCTTGCCCGCCGGATTTAATCACCCGCGTGAGCCAATAGCGCAGATGGTCACTTGGCTGATCGTTGTTCAGCGTCAAATCGTGCCGACAGTAGGCACAGATGTAGGCTTTACGGGCGTTTGGTTTATGACAGCTCGGACAGAGAATTTCTTGCATATCCTGCCTGATCTATGCGGGCAAAGCTACCCATTGCCTATTGATGGATCACGCACGCAGATTGGCGTGTGTCTCGGCTATAGCCTAGCACAGGCGGTGCATTCCGGCAAGCCCAGCCACTGCGAGCCTACATCCTGATACGTATACACGTGCAGGGGAGTTGCAGGCACGAAGGACATGGTACAATACCGCCTATGAAAACCACGATTACCAGTGCCGCGAATCCGAAGATCAAGCAGATCCGCGCCCTCCGCCAGCGCAAGGAGCGCGAGCAGTGCGGGGTATTCCTGATCGAGGGCATCCGGATTGTGGGCGAAGCAGTTCAACTGCACGCCCAGATCGAGACGTTGATCGTCGCGGAGGAGTTGCTCGCTAGCCCCTTTGCCCGCGAGCTAGTCGCCCAGCAGCAGGCGCACGGCGTAGCCACGCTGTCTGTCTCGGCGCAAGTGTTCCGCACGCTTTCGCACAAGGATGGGCCCCAAGGCCTTGCGGCGGTGGTGCGCCAACACTGGGAGCCGCTGAGTGCGGTGCAGCCCACCGGCGAGTTGTGTTGGGTGGCACTGGATGCCGTGCAGGACCCCGGCAATCTTGGGACGATCTTACGCACCAGCGATGCCGTGGGCAGTGCAGGCATTATCCTTATTGGCGATAGCACCGATCCGTATGATCCGGCGGCGGTGCGAGCCAGTATGGGCGCAATCTTTGCCCAACGGTTGGTGCGCGTGAGCCTTGCCGAATTTGCCGCATGGCAAGCGCAGCAAGCCCAGCTCGGCGCGGCCGGCTATCGCATCATTGGCGCGGCTGGGCACGCCGCTAGCGACTATCAGGCGGTGCGCTACCGTGCGCCATTGGTGCTCTGGATGGGCAGCGAACGGCAGGGCTTATCGCCGCAACAGCAGGCTCTGTGCGATCAGTTGGTCCGCATCCCGATGGTTGGGCGGAGTGATTCGCTGAATGTTGCCGTTGCTACGGCAGTGATCCTGTACGAAATCTTCAATCAGGCGCGGGCTTCACAAGCGGACTTGCCCTCTGCATAGAAGGGGACTCCCGCAGGGGGGAGACCTGCGGGAGGGAGGGGTATGCATCGGAGAGATTTCTGCGTATCAGTTAGGCAAGCACAGGAGTACCGTTCATTGCCCGCAAGCGGTTGATCCGCTCGGCAGTGTTGGGGTGGGTGCTAAACAGCCCCGCGATGCCGCCCCCGTGCAAGGGATTGATGATGTACTGGTGGGCCGCACCCGGGTTGACCTGCATCACCATATGGTTGTTGGCATTCTCTAGCTTCTCTAGGGCGCGAGCCAGCGGCAACGGGTCGCCAAGAATGCGTGCACCTTCGGCATCGGCTCCAAATTCACGGGTGCGCGAGATTGCCATTTGCACGATCATTGCAGCAATTGGGGCAACAATAATCATCAGCATCCCAGCAAACAGCTCACCCAAACCACCGCCGTCATCCTCATCGCCGCCGCTGAACATTCCGAAGATCGCCGACCACATCGCCATATCCGCAATCATCGCAATGGCTCCTGCAATCGTTGCCGCAATGCTCGAAATCAGCGTATCACGGTTCTTGATGTGCGCTAGCTCGTGGGCCATTACGCCCGCCAGTTCATCACGGGTGAGCATTTGCATAATGCCGGTGGTTGCGGCAACGACTCCATCGTTGGGCCCACGCCCAGTTGCAAAGGCATTCGGCACGGGGTCATCAATGATAGCTACACGCGGCTTGGGCATGTTCGCCCGTATCGCCAGCTCCTCAACCATACGGTGCAATTCGGGAGCCTCTTCCGGCGTGACTTCTTGTGCGCCACTCATCTTCAGGGCAATCGCGGCGGAGAACCACCACGCGCCCATGTTCATGGCAATCGCAAACACAAAGGCAATGATCATGCCGAATGTTCCACCAATCAAGCCACCAATCAACACGACCATGCCGGTCAAGGTGGCGAGTAAGAGGGTTGTTTTCATTGCGTTCCACATTTTGATCACCACACTTTCTTTGAACTCTATCAGCAATATCTCGTTATGGTTACATCGGTCACGGCGTGCAAGGCAGCCACACAAAACCTTACACGCCGTCCATCCACCCAGTATCTGTATCTGTGTATGCAGCCTAGTGGCTTGTGCCACTAGCGTGAGTCCAGTATAACGAATGCCTTGACATTCTGTTAGGGGAAGCTATCCCAATCTTGGATGGGAAGTTTCCCCGTTGGTGCTAGGGATGATTGGTCTACCTTTTCCATCAAGGTTGGACAGCGGGTGTGCCGACAGCAGGCTCAGCCGCGCTGACAGAAACCGGTGCATGCTGGGCTGCATCGGCACTATCAGTCAGGGCGGTGTTGATGATCATCACGGGGCAGTGCGCGTGGCGCAGCAGCCGATCCACCCGCGAGCCGAGATACAGCCGCTCAGAGCCGGAGCGCACCTTCGTCCCGAGAATGATCAGGTCGGCTTCGATGTTGCGGGCCGTACTCAAGATCGCTGCCACCGGATCAGGTGCAATCACCACATCCGCATCCACGCGCACGCCCAGCGATGTCCCCTGCCCCTGCAACTCGCTGACCACCTGCTGCGCGATCTGCACCTGCTCGCGTTCGGCGGCATCCGGCTCTTGGGCATAGCTCATCGGATCAGGTACAACCACTTTCAGCACAGTTACTGTAGCATCGGCGTAGCCCCCTAGCGCAAAGCCCAACTGCGCGGCGCGGCGGGCTGCGAGTGAGCCATTGGTGGGAACTAGCAGGCGGCGCGGTTGCCAGCCCTGCGGCAGTTCCTGCCCCCGCACCACAATCGCCGGACACGGCGCAAAGCGCACCACGTAATCAATCAATGGACCAAACAGAACATTGCTACCAGAGCCGCCTTCAGGCGCACCCATCACCAGCAAATCATACGTTTTGCCTGCTTCTTCCAGAATCGCCGTTTCAGGGCGACTGCCGATCACCACCTTCTTCTGCACATGATGTTGCGCGAAGTGCTGCGCGATCTGCTCCAGAAAGGCGGTTGCCCGTGCTTTCTCATCCGGCAGCACCACGCTCAGCAAGGTCACGTTCAGCTTGCGCTCACCGGCCAACCGCGCCAGCACGGCCGCCTCAATTGCCTGCGCCGCGCTAGGGTGGGCATCCTCGCGCAAGCGTACCGGAACCAGCACCCGTTGCGCCGATGCCACCGGATTGCCGCGCAGCCGCTCGGCGTGGGCCAGCCGCTCGCGCTCCTCTGGCGTAATGGGGATGCGCGACAGTGTCAGGCGGAGCAGGCTCGGCACCATCAGTGAGGTGACAATCGCCACAACCACAATGATCGAGAAGACATCTTGGGTCAGCAAGCCGAGCGACAAGCCAATCGAAGCAATGATGATCTCGACTGCGCCGCGTGCATTCAGGGCCACCCCGAAGCTCATCGCCGTCCAGTGATCGCTGCCCGATAGCACCCGTGCGCCAGCATACGCGCCAACGATTTTGCCAATACAGGCTACGGCAAGAAAGAGCATCCCAAACATAAACAGGCGTGGCTCGGCGAGGCTGAGCAAGCTGACCTTCAAGCCCGCAACGGCAAAGAAGATTGGCGCAAAGATGCCCAACGCCACACTCTCTAGGGTGTGGATCACGTCACGCGGCAGGGTCGGCATCTGCCCAAGCAGAATGCCAATCGCAAACGCTCCGATGATAGCTTCGAGGTGCAACGCCTGCGAGAGTGCGCCCCACGCAAAGGTCAGCACCACAATCGTAGACAGCACTGCGTCGCGGCTCTGGAGGCGATCCTGCGCCCACGCAATTGAGCGTTGCACCAGCCACCGCCCAAAGGTGGCACTCAGGATCACAAAAGCCACCACGCTCAACACCGATTGCAGCACGCCCCAGACGGTGAGTGCGCCGCCTGCCGCCACGCCCACGAGGATCGAGAGCATCGTCCACGCGGTAATATCGTCAATCATGGCCGAAGCCATAATTACTTGCCCCACGTCGCGGCGCAGCATATTTAGGTCAATCAAGACTTTGGCAATCACGGCAATCGCTGAGATTGCCAGCGCAACGCCAACAAACAAGGCGAAGATCATGCGCTGCTGCGGGTCTACCAGAAAATCTTCGGGCAGCAGCATGCCCAGCGTAAAGCCCAGCGCGAAGGGCAGCACCAAGCCGCCTGCGGCCGTGCCAATGGCGGTGCGAGCGTGCCGCCGGATCAGTCCGGTGTCTATCTCCAAGCCCGTAACCAGCAGCATAAACATTACCCCAATCAGGGCAACCAGTTCGAGCAGATAGCCTTGCACCTCGTTTTGGGGAATGACCCACATGCCGATGGCCGGAAACAGGCCCGCTAGGAGCGACGGTCCAAGAATAATCCCCGCGCCAATTTCACCCACCACCGATGGCTGCCCAATCCGTTGCGCGAGTTCGCCGCCGAGCCGCGCTGCCGCAAGCAGGACAGCAACTTGGATCACCAAATGCAAAATGTCGTAGTGCGACGCACCAGTAAATACATCCATTGCAACCCCTCCTGTTTTGCTTTCAAGCTGTGTGAATTTCCAATGTTGGGCTGATTGCGTACCAACGGCGTGCGGTAGGCATGCGCGGAAACAGGAGCCTGTGCCGCTGCACCCACCACATCCATATTTGGTCGAGCCATTCAGCCGGAAAGAAACCGTCGTGCTTCAGCCAGATCAAGCTGGACTGCTCCCCAGAAAAGCCAAGCGGGGACTTCGCTGCACTAGCCCACTGTAGGGGATACAGGCTGTGTTGGGCTACATTAGCAGTATAGCAAGATTCTGGCGATAGGTATAGGGAAGGGTTCCCTGTTGAGATTAGGGAAGTTTCCCACAGACTTGGGGGAGATCAGGATGAGTGCGGAAGGGGCGAGCCACGCCCAATATTGCGGCTCGCCCGTGCGTGCTCAGCTTGCACTGCCGACGGCTGCGACGAGTGCGAAGAGCAAGCCGATCATGATGCACAACAAGAGGATCACGAAGAGCAATGGGATGAACCATGCAATGGCCGCATTGGTGGTACTAATGCGGGCTGATTCACGGATGCCAATCACGCTGCTGATCGCACCGAGTACAAATACGGCCAAGCCACCGAGACAGGGCACGATGCCGACTAACTGAAAGATGGAGGTATGCCCAAACACGCGCATCATTTTGCCGGTGGTGGCTTCACCACTGAAGAAGGCGTTGGTGATGAACGCATAGATCGCACTGCCAATCACCCACCCGATCAAGGCGAAGATCGGGCTAGTGAACGCAGACAGGAAGGCTAAGCCGAGGCCCAACCCGCCAAGTGCTGCAATTGAGCTAGCTGGGTCTAGGTCTAACTCGCCGAGAAGCTGTTGGATGTCTGGGTCTTGCAATGCACTCAGGTATTGCGGGACTGAAAGCAAGCCACTGATAAACCCACCTACAACGGAGATGATCACGATGATTAAGCCAGCCGTCATCGTCGCATCTTGATCTTCGGCAATCTCGCGGTACATTTCTGGCTTGAAGGTGATGATGCCTTGCAAGCGTTCGATCAGGCTGTGTTTAACTGGGCTAGGGTCGTAGCCGCCATAGCTACCGTAGCTGGCATTTGGATCATAATTACCGCCGTATTCACTCATTTGTTACTCCTTTGTGGGCTAGGCGGCCCGCGCCGCATTGCTTCCCGTTTCGTGCTGCCATGCTTTCCGAGTGCCTCGTGCTGCTGCTAGGAGGCACAGCTTGGGGCAGCGGTTGCAATCGCTGGCGGGGTTGGTTTGCTGCTACCCCTTGACTACGCCCTATACCTTCCCCATCGCCGTATCGCCCTACTGGACGACCACATTCACCAGCTTGCCGGGTACCACGATCACGCGCTGCACCTGCTTGCCGTTGATCTGGCTCTGCACCTTCTCATTCGCTAGCGCAAGCTGCTCCAGCGTGGCCTCATCCGTATCTACGGCAACCGTGAGCTTATCGCGCAGCTTGCCATTCACCTGTAGTACCACCTCGACTTCTTCGGCAGCGGCAAGGGCAGAATCGGCGGTGGGCCATGCCTGCTGGTGAATGCTGTACTCACGCCCCATGCGCTGCCAGATTTCTTCGGTGATGTGGGGTGCAACTGGCGCAGTCAAGAGGAGCAGCGTCTCGATGGCTGCATCCCATGCGGGCGTACCCACCAAGCCCGCATCACGGGCCCGGTAGAGCGCGTTGGTGAATTCCATCAAGGCGGCGATCATGGTATTGAATTTGAACTCTAGAATATCGCTCTCGATCTTCTGGATCGTCTGGTGGGTGATCCGCTGCAACTCACGCTCGCTGAACTGCACCCCGCTCTGCCCGCGCTCGGCAGTGGGGTTCAGCGCAATGCGCCAGACCCGATCCAGCCAACGGCGGACACCGGGCACACCGGTTTCGCTCCACGGCACGGCTAATTCAAAATCGCTGATAAAACATTCGTAGCCGCGTAGGGCATCGGCACCATGCTCCGCGACAATTGCATCGGGCGTAATCACATTGCCGAGCGATTTGCTCATCTTGCGCCCGTCACCGGCAAGGATCAAGCCTTGATTACGCAGGCGCGTGAAGGGTTCGCGGAACGTGACCACCCCAATATCGTAGAGCAGCTTCGTCCAGAAGCGGGCATAGAGCAGGTGCATCACGGCATGCTCGGCCCCACCCACATACATATCCACCGGTAGCCAGTAGCGCAGGGCTTCGCTCGTGGCGATCTGGTTGGGGTTGTGCGGATCGGCAAAACGCAAGAAGTACCACGACGAACAGGCAAACGTGCCCATCGTATCCGTCTCGCGCCGCCCCGGCGTACCATCCGGCAACGTCACATTGACCCAATCAGGGATGGTCGCTAGTGGCGATTCGCCGGTGGCGGTCGGTTCGTAGCTCTCCACATCGGGCAGCGTTAAGGGCAGCTGGTCTGGCGTAAGCGCGATTTCCAAGCCATCGCTGGTGTGGATGATCGGGATCGGCGTGCCCCAATAGCGTTGGCGGCTAATCAGCCAATCACGCAGCTTGTAGTTCCGGCGGCGTTGCCCGTAGCCCTGCTGCTCCAGCCAATCAATCGTCGCGGTTTTAGCCGTCTCGGCCGCGTGCCCGGTCATGACCCCAGAGTTAATCGGCACACCGTACTCGGCGTGGAAGAGCACATCCTGATAGAAGGGGATCGTCGCCAGATAGCGCATGTAGGTCGGCTGGGCCCGCTCCTCAACCTGCTCTTCTGGAAAGGATAGGGTGATGCGTTGGGTGATGCGCTGATCGGCGGCAACGCTATCGAAGGGCATAATCTCCTCTGGGAAGATCGCCAACCATCCGGCCCCAACCACATCCGACCAACCGCTATGCAGGTGTTCATGCACCAGCTCGGCATAGGCAGCCGCTTGGGCACCATTCAGCGTCACGCACAAGCCGCCCGGCTGATCGGGATCAGGTTGCACCGCATAGCCAGCAGCGGCGAGTTTGGCGGGCAGATCGGCGGCATACGTATCGGGCGCAATGTAGCTTTTGGCGCGATCATCAGGGCGAGCAATGACGGGGATGATCGGCAGGGCATACTGCTGGGCAAAAGCGAAGTCACGCTCATCGTGGGCAGGCACGGCCATAATTGCACCCGTGCCATAATCCATTAATACGTAGTCGGCAATCCAGATCGGAATGCGTTCGCCATTCACCGGATTGAGCGCAAAGCCCCCCGTGAATACGCCCGTCTTCTCCTTCTCATCGCCGGTGCGGGCAGCGGCCGTCTGGGTGCGGGCTTGCTCCACATAGGCCGATACGGCTGCACGTTGGGCATCACTAGTGATGCGATCTACAAGCGGATGCTCCGGCGCAAGCACCATAAACGTCGCGCCCCACAGCGTATCAGGGCGCGTAGTAAAGACGATGATCGGATCGCCTTGTTCAGTGTGGAAAACGACCTCTGCCCCCTCGCTGCGCCCGATCCAGTTGCGCTGCATCACAATGATCTTGTTGGGCCAGTCTACCTCATCCAGATCAGCGTAGAGCCGCTCAGCGTAAGCCGTGATACGGAAGAACCACTGCTTCAGCACCTTGCGCTCGACCAGTGCGCCACTGCGCCACGCCCGCCCTTCGGCATCTACTTCTTCGTTGGCGATCACAGTTTTGTCTACGGGGTCCCAGTTCACCGTGGCTTCACTGCGATAGGCGAGCCGGAAGCGGGCAAGGAACTGCTGCTGCGCGAGGCGATCCATGCTGCGCCACTGCGCGGCGGTGATGCGCGTTTCGGATAGGGGCAAGAGCAAGCGCGTGGAGCCGTGCTGCTCAAGTTCAGTGATCAAGTCCTTGATTGGGCGGGCCCGGTCTTCACGCTGATCATACCATGTGTTGTACAGTTGCAGAAAGATCCACTGCGTCCAACGATAATATTCAGGGGTGCTGGAATTGATCTCGCGCTCCCAATCGTAGCTCACACCGATCAAGTTCATCTGGCGTTTGTAGTTGGCGGCAAAGCGGCGGATCAGCTGGGCGGGGTTGGTCTTGAGCTTGATCGCGGCATTCTCGGCGGGCAAGCCAAAGGCATCCCAGCCCATGGGGTGCAGCACATTGTAGCCCTTCATGCGGTAGTAGCGAGCTAGCACATCGGTGGGCACATAGTTGCGGCAGTGGCCCACACTTAGCCCATCACCACTCGGATAGGGATAGAAATCCAGCACAAAATATTTAGGGCGATCATTGCCTTCGCCCGTTTTGTACAGTTGATCCGTAGCCCAACGCTGCTGCCATTTCGGTTCAATCGTGGCGGGGTCGTAACGTTCAAGGGTATCCGCCGGCTCGCTTCTCTCCATCGGTGGGGTTCCTTCCCAATTTGGTCTAATCTATATTAGTGTAGCGATTGCCTGACAAGCAGGGCCAATAGTCAGCCCATCTACGCTGATCACGAGGTACTCTGTGCAATATTATAGCACACGAATTATGCTATACTTAAGCTGTGCTTTAAGCATGCTTATTGGTTCTGCAATGATGCAATACCTACAGGAGCGAGCGCATGCAAGCCCACCTAAACGCTGAACAGTGGCAGTTCT
>CALCJV010000036.1 GCA_937967405.1 uncultured Chloroflexales bacterium
CCTAACCACCTACAACGGCTTCAACCAGTAGGATTTCCCGCAGCGTCAGCCAACGTTCCCTCTCCATCACGCCGCTCCTCTTGCAGGGGCGGCGTAGTGTTTCCCGTGCTATACTGCCCACAGGAATAGTGCCTTGCACCCAGAGGAACACCGAGTTATGCCAACGCCACCACAGCCCACCATGATCCCGTGTGAGACGTACCCCTTCCACGGCCGCTATGTCGCCCGTGCGCGGGGCATCAAGCGGCTCCTCTTCTGGCTGCTGCCGCGCCACGTCGGGTTCCCCTTGTGGCTCGAACTCCAGACGACGCTGCTGCGCCTCCGCACGCTGGGCACGCCGCACCGCTACCGCCACGCCCGCGATCTGTGGCTCAATCTAGGGGCGGGCGACAAAGGGCAGGCGGGCTGGATCAATGTAGACATTGCGCCGCTGCCGGGCATCAACTGCGTCTACGATTGCCGCCGCCAGCTTCCCTTCCCCGATCAGAGTGCCACCGCGATCTTCTGCGAACACTTCTTTGAGCATCTTGACTACACCGAAGAAGTGCCCGTCTTTCTCAGCGAGTGTCGCCGCGTGTTGCAGCCGCACGGCGTGCTGCGCCTGATTGTGCCCGACACCGAACGCTACCTGCATGCCTACACCCAAGGTCGCTGGGAGCCGTTGCGCCGCCTACGCTCGATGGGCAATGACAACTACGATCCCTACCTGAACACACCCTATCACACGCGCATGGAGCTAATCAATGCCGTGTTTCGGCAGGGGCACGAGCATAAATTCGCCTACGATTACGAGACCCTCGCGCATGTGTTGCAGCAGGCCGGCTTCCGGCACGTATGTCACCAGCAATTCGGCGTATCTCAACGAGCTGGTTTGGCCATTGATCAGCCGCAACGCGCCCCCGAAAGCCTGTATGTTGAAGCAATCCCGTAGCCGCTACCCTCTACTACTGCTCCTTGTGCTGGGAAGCACGCTAACGCTAGGCGTACCCGCGCCCAGTGCCACCGCCCAAGCCACCCTGACGCTACTGGCCGAAGCAGGCTTGCAAGGCTACTACCACCCCTCCGCCGCCATTCCGGTGCGAATCACCGTGCAAAGCAGTACCGCCCGTGACGTGACCCTAATTGCTAGCGAGCCAAATAGCCCCACCCGCTTCACGCAGCGGATCAGCCTTACCGCCGGTGAAGTCCACACCTTCACGCTCTATCTCTACCCCACCCAGCCGATTGACATTGTGCAGGTGCAGGCCGCGCAGGATGGCGCAGTTCTTGCCGAACAGCTCGTACCCGTGATCCCGCTAGAGGGCTTGATTGGAGTGCTGACCACCGCAGCACAACTGCCACCGCTGGCCCTGCCTAGCCCCACCGATCCGCTTGCGCCGATAATTGCCGTGCCGCTCACGCCCGCCACCCTGCCGACCCACCCCGACGGTCTCGCCAACCTCGCCGTGCTGCTGATTGCCGAGCTACCTGCCGCCCTGAGCGCGGCCCAGCACGCCGCCCTGCTCGGCTGGCTGTGGCAGGGCGGACATCTGGTGCTTGGAGGCGGCGATGTTGCTGCCACGAATGTGGCGTGGCTGCCCGCGAGCCTGCCGCAAGCCCAGATCGGCGCACGCACTCCACTGGATGGAACGTCGCTTGGCGTACCCGATCTGCCGCCCCCGCCGCGTCTCACGGGGGTGCGCCTGCACCCCGCACCGACTAGCGCAAGCGCAGGCGCAGGCGATGCCGCCGCTCCACTTTGGGTGAGTACATCCATTGGACATGGCGCATTGACCCAGCTTGCCTTCGATCCAACCGATCCTGCCCTAAATGCATGGCAAGGTGCGCCCTATCTATGGGCCAGCCTGCTCGTGCCAACGGCCGCGCAGCGCAGCGGCGTGCGCGAATCGCGCCACCTGCAATTCACCGCAACCAGCACCACCCTGCCCCCCCCAACCATCCCGACCCCTACGCTGCTGTGGGCCGTGTTGCTGCTCTACCTGCCTGCGGTTGCCCTGCTTACCAGCTACCTGATGCGCCACAACCGGATCAAGCAGGTGTGGCGATGGCTGCCCCTGCTGGCCATCCTGTTTACCCTGCTTGGCAGTGGGCTAGCGTGGCTGCTGCGCCCCGATTTGCGCCTGCTCAGTACAGCGCACCTGATCGAGCAGATCGCCCCTAACTACGCGATCCAAACCAGTGCGCTAAGTATGGCTGTGCCGACTACCAGCACCCACAGCCTGCACCTCAGCCCACCCACCCTGTTCCAGCCATACCGCCCTAGCATCACTTCGGCCAACATCCCCATACGCGGCTTTGCGGGCGAGCTAGCCCAAGATGGCCCGCTCACGGTGCAGGCCGGTAGCACCCAGATCAGTGGCGGCGTAGCCCAGTGGATGCTGAACCTACCCGCCGTGCCCGCCCGCATCGAGATCGTCGGCGATACCATCACCGCCCACGTCGCCAATCCACTCGATCAGCCGTTGCGGGATGTGCTCGTAGCCTATGGCGGGCAAGTGGTGCGCCTTGCCACGATTGCGCCCGGTGCTACAGCCAGCGCAACATGGCCCTACCGCTACGGGCAGCGCGAACCAATCCCGCCCCCAGATGGCCGCACTATCATCAACGCCCTGATTGGGGATAGCTTCGATACTTTTGCCCAGCTTACGCCAGATGAACAGACCACAATTGGGCTGATCCAAGCCGCCATCGGGCGCGGCACGTTGCCCCCCGATGACGGCGCGTGGCTCTTTGCCCGGCTCGACACGCCGCCCGCTAGCCTCCACCTTGTCCCCCCATCACCCGCCTACCGGAGCGTCACCGTGCTGGCCGTGCGCCCCCAGATTGTGGCATCGGGGCCCATCGCCCTGCCAACTGGCTGGCTCCAGCTTGACCCCAACGACCCGGACAACCAACTCTGCCCAGTACGTGGTGGGCGTGGCGTGCAGGTGCAGAGCGTGCCTGCCCAAGCTACCCTGCGCCTGCCGCCGGAACTCAGCCGCTTGCAGGCTACGACGCTCACGCTCTTGCTAGCAGGTGAGCAGCGCATTCCAGCGGCAGGCGTAAGCATCGAACTGTACGATTGGGATGCACAGGCATGGCGGCAGATCGAAGACGACGGCACAGGGCGCGTAGCCGTGCCTAGCCCAGCCCGCTTTGTGCAGGCGGGCACGGTGCGGCTCCGTATGGATGGGCGCATCAGTGCGGCGCGATGTGTCGCCGTGACCGCGCAAGTGCAGGGGCAGCTCCCCTAGTCACTCCCGCCTGTGTGGGCGCGGCGCGTGCTATAATTATGACGAACGCGCCACGCCTGCGCCGGATACTGAGCAGCGTAAGAAGGAACCGCCCCATGAAAGAATTCAATGCGTGGTTTGTTGCCGCCGATGATCCGAACGAACGCTATCCCCTAACGGAAGTGATCTACTACAGCAAATCAGGCGGCTTGCTCGAAGTCGAACACGACATGGATGCCCTACGCCAACACTCGGCGGAAGAATGGAAGCAACTTTTTGAGCGACGCTGGATGCGGACCGAGTGGCCCTATGGCAGCGGTGTGTGGGGCAAAAAGGAGTGGGTCTGCCCGATTATTGATAACGACAATGTGGTCAGCATGTTTGAAGGCGGCTCAAACCTGTTCTGGGCCGAGCGGCTCGGAGCTGAACTCGGCGTGCCCGATCTATGGATCAAGCTATGCGGTAACTCGCATACCGGCAGCTTCAAGGATCTGGGCATGACCGTGCTGGTCAGCATTGTTAAACAAATGATTGCCAATGGCAAGCCGATCCGCGCCGTGGCCTGCGCGAGCACCGGCGATACCTCCGCCGCCCTCGCCGCCTATGGCGCGGCGGCGGGCATCCCGACCATCGTGTTTCTGCCCAAGGGCAAGATCAGCGTAGCCCAACTGGTGCAGCCGATAGCTCATGGCGCACTTGTGCTGGCCCTCGATACCGACTTCGACGGCTGCATGCGGATCGTGCGTGAGGTGACGGCCGATCAAGGCATCTACCTTGCCAATTCGCTCAACTCCCTCCGCATTGAGGGGCAGAAGACGGTTGGGATCGAGATTGTGCAGCAGTTCGATTGGCACGTCCCCGATTGGATTATCATTCCGGGCGGCAATCTGGGCAACACCGCCGCGCTCGGCAAAGGCTTGTTGATGCTCTACGAATTGGGCTTGATTGACCGCCTGCCGCGCATCGTGTGTGCCCAAGCCGAACACGCCAATCCGCTCTACCGCGCCTACCTGAATGGCTTTGCACGACTGGAGCCGATCAAGGCCCAGACCACCGCCGCGAGCGCGATCCAGATTGGCAACCCCGTGAGCTATGACCGCGCTGTCCGCATGCTCAAACGCTTCGATGGCATCGTGGAGCAAGCCAGCGAGCAGGAGCTAGCCGATGCTGCCGCCCGCGCTGATCGCACGGGAGCCTACTGCTGCCCGCACACAGGCGTGGCGATTGCTGCAACTATCAAGCTGATTGAACGTAATATTATCCGGAAAGATGATCGCGTGATCATCGTCTCGACGGCACACGGGCTGAAGTTCAGCCGCTTCAAGGTGGAGTACCACGAAGGTACTCTCGCCCAAGTCAGCAGTACCTACGCCAACCCACCGCTAGAGTTGCCGCCAGAAGCCGATGCAGTGCGGCGGGTATTGGATCAACACATGGAGCGTATTGCCCACTCAGCCACAGTTGGCGTATGAACAGGCTTTTAGAAAGGGGTCAGAATTCATGTATACCCATGTGCGGAGCCTTTTTGTGCTTGTGCTAGTGGTATTGAGTATTGGGACGGTGGTGCGGGCCAATGAGCCTTCTACCGCCGATACCCGTACCCAGTATCTCCCCTTGATTGTGCGGGCCGCGCCACCGGCTCCTGCATGCGCCCCCACACCGGAAGAAGCTGAGCTAGCTGAGCGAATGCGAAACCACCCCGATCAGAAACGCCCGTTCTTGGTGTGCGATCCGACGCTAGAGCGGATTGCCCGCGAGATGGCGCAGGATATGGCCGTGCGGGATTACTTTAGCCATATCAATCCGGATGGACTAGGGCCGAATGAACTGGTGCGGCGCGGTGGCTATCCCTTAACGAGTGACTACGACCCAGCCATCACCGCCAACAATATCCAGTCCATCGGGCGTGGCGGAACCCTCGATCAGATGTGGCCGCTGTGGATGAACTCTGATTCGCACCGCCTGCACCTGATCGGCGATGGGCCCTTCTGGATCGCCCAAACCGATTATGGTATTGGCTACTACTACGATCCGAAGAGCCGCAGCCAACACTACTGGGTGATCCTTACAGCCCGCAAAGAAGGCTCACTCCAGTGATCCTGACGGGCTACGTGCGTCGGCTTGACGTGGCCATCACGCCTGAGCAGATCATTGCGCCGGAAGTGGCCGCGTTCGGTGATCCGGCGGTGCTCGCTATGCAGTGTTGTGCTGATGTAGATGCAGGCTTGGCCCAGCGCACGCAAGAAGGCGACATCTTGGTGCTACCGGCAATTACAGCTAGCCCGCACCCCGTCGCGCAGAGCCACAGCGAGCATGCCGTCTTTGCCCTGCAAGCACTGGGGTGTGCGGCGGTGATCTGCGGCGATGTGCCCGCGTGGTGGGCGACACAGGCAGCAGAGCGAGGCTTGCCGGTGCTGGTGCAGGCCGAGGCCGTGGCCGCTCTGCACGAGGGTACGGCGGTGCGGCTCGATCTGGAGCGCGGCACAATTGGGCTGTTTGAGGTAGGGACATCGCTCGCAGACGGACAGGCATGGCAGGCGGCAGCACTCACGCCCGCCCAGTGCGATCTTGTACGTCGCTACCAATTGTTGGTACGGATGCGCCGCGTGGCCGATGAGGAGGACTATGCTGGCTGAAGAACAACCGCGCTCCCCCCCCACCCACCACCGCCTGATTATTGGCAGTAGCACCGCAATGCCGGAGCTTGCCGACGAGTCGGTGCAGCTCGTGGTTACATCGCCGCCCTACTTCAATGCGCCCTTTGATTATGAGAACCTGTATCCCGACTACCCGTCCTTTCTGGTGATGCTGCGGGCCATGATTGGCGAGGTGTACCGCGTGTTGCAAGCCGGGCGCATCTTTGCGCTGAATATTGACGACATGCTGGTAGATGGGATGAAGTACCCGATTGTCGCTGATGCAACCCGCATGGCGATGGATGCTGGCTTTCGCTATCGGGATCGGATTGTGTGGAAGAAGCCCGAAGGCTACATCCGCATCAGTCGGCGCAGTGGCGTATTGCTGCAACACCCCTACCCAATGTACTTCTATCCCGATAATGTCCTCGAAAGTATTCTGCTGTTTCAGAAGGGCAAGTTTGATTACAAATCGGCTGACCCGGAACGCAAGGCCCGCTCGCAGATCGATACACAGGCGTATCAGCAGCAGAAGTGGTTCCTCTCGTTATGGGAGATGACCAACGTGCTGCCCAACGCGCCGCTCGAAAAGAACATCGCGGCATTTCCCGAAGAGCTACCCCGCCGCATCATCACCCTGTTTTCGTATGTGGGCGATACCGTGCTTGATCCGTTTGCGGGCAGTGGCACAACGATGCGGGTGGCCCGCGAGCTGCACCGCAACAGCATCGGGATCGAAATCAAGCCCGAACTGGTCAGCGTCATTCGGCAGAAGGTGGGCATAGATGCGGGGCAACACTCATTGCTGAACCGAGATGATACATTTGAGGTGGTGCAACGTGCGTGTACCGCCCTATCCTTAACAAGAGGTCCGGTTGAATAACTTCGACTTTCGCTTCCCTGACAGCAGAGGTGCAGCACTATGACAATCATCACTTCTCGCGCCTTCAAGCAGCAGATGGGCAATGCCCTTGCCGCAATCGCTCCCACTGCGCCGCGCTGCCCACACGCCGATGAGTGTGGCGGCTGCGCTTACCAAGATCGGGCCTACCCTGATCAGGTCGCGGCCAAAGCCACCGTGCTGCGGGCGCTGTGGCAACAAGCAGGCATCGAGCGCGACATTCCCGTGATTGCCTCGCCCGATCCGTATGCCTACCGCACGCGCATGGATTATGTCGCCACGAAGGGCCGCTTCGGGCTGCGGATGCGCGGCAAGTTCAATTTTATCGTTGACCTCGAAACCTGCCACCTGATCCCGCCTGCCGCCTTTGCAATTGCGCGGCGGCTGTGGGAACGGGCCCGCGCCACCGGCTTACCCGATTACGACATTCGGCGACATACCGGCTTCCTGCGCTACATCGTGGTGCGCCGTAGCCCGCAAGATACGCTGCTGCTTGCAGCGGTCACCGCTTCTGATGACGATGCGTACCTTGAGCCGATGGAACATCTGGCCCAATTTGCGCTGCAAGCAGCAGAGGTCGAGAGCTTTCACTGGCTGCTCAACGATAGCCTCACCGACCTCTCGTTTGGGGAAACAGTGCGTTCATGGGGCAGCCCGACGCTGCTCATGCAGACGGGTGAACTACAGCTCCATATTGGCCCGAATACCTTCTTCCAAAACAATGTGCATCTGCTGCTGCCCCTGCTCGATGCCGTGCGCGATGCCGTGCTCGCCGAACCTGCACCGGCCCCGCGCCAGCGCGTCGCCGATCTGTATAGTGGCGTGGGCGCGATTGCACTGCACCTTGCACCACACGTCGCTAATGTGGTAGCAGTTGAAGCCCAAGCCCAAAGCACCGAGCTGGCCCGCCGCAACGTTGACCTCAACCGCGCCCCAAATGTCACCTGTGTCACCTTTGATGTGGCCGAGTTTGTGCAGAGTGTAATCCCAAGTAGCTTCGACACGATTGTGGCTGACCCACCCCGCACTGGGTTAGGGGCGGCAGTGTGCGCGGGCTTGCGCTACCTTGCGCCACGCCGGATCGTCTACGTCTCGTGCAACCCGCTCACCCAAGTCGCCGATGTGCAACACCTGCTCCCCGCCTATCGGCTGGTTGACCTCACGGGCTACGATATGTTCCCGCATACACCGCACGTTGAGTCGCTGGCCGTGCTGGAACGAACCGCATTGCCATCACCGTAGGGAGCTTGACGTATGCGTTGGTTGACAGCCCTGCTCTGGCTCAGCCTCCTGCTTGGCGGCTGTAGCAACAGCTCCGATCCGGGTGCGCCGCCGCCCCGCCTCACGATCATCCCCCCCCAACTCAGCCCCACCCCGCCGCCGGTTACGCCGCTTGCGCCACGCAACACACCCATGGCGGCCCCCGCCTCTACCAGCATCCCGCGACCCCGTGCACGGGTGGCGAATGGCGGCAACTTGCGCTCGGAGCCGCGCCTTGCCGATGAGACAATCTTGGCGCAGGTCTGCCCAGAGGATGAGCTAGCGATCCTTGCCGAAGAACAAGCGGCAGACATTCGTTGGGTGCAGATCGAGGTGCTTCAGATTAGGGGCAACTGCTCGGACACCCGCGCCCAACCGGCGATGATCGGCTGGCTCAGTAGCGTGCTGATAGGTCCCATCACTCCCGTCGCAGGTGGTGATCCTGCCCCCGCCGAGCCGCCACCGGTTGCTGCCGCCCCAGAGCCAACGGCACTGCCGACGAGCACCGCGCCCGCACCTAGCCCGCCCCCGCCAACGGCTGAGCCACCCACCCCAATCCCGCCGACACCAACCCCATCGGTACGCCCGTTTACCGAGAGCGGGCAGCTTGTGCCCCTGAATGGCTGGCTGGTAAGCGAGGAAGCCCCGCCAGTGGCTCTCTCTGGCGATGCACGGCTGATTGCCCGCGGCAGCCCGCCCGACGGTGATGGCACGCTCCAAATGTGGGATACCGATACTGGCACACTGCTGCAAACGCTTGAGTGGGATGCCCCCCAGTACAGCGTTGCGCTGAATCGCACCGGCACGCGCCTTGCCGCCAGCTTGGGCAATAGCTCGGTGGCAGTGTGGAATACAGATACGTGGCGGCTGGCAGCCATGCTGATCCCGCCGCGTGAAGCACAGGGCGCAACCAACCCAACGGGGTTGGCCTTCTCAGCCGACTCGCAGCTCTTCGCGCACGAGGTTACCAATGGGGTAGCCGTGTGGGCCCTCGAAAGTAGCGTTCTGCTCGGCGTATTGCCCACCACCCTCCGCCAAACCGTCCTCACGTTTGCCCCCGACGGCAGCCTACTGGTGGTTGCCAATGCCACAAGTAACTTCGCGGAGGTATGGGACATGGCAACCGCCACGCTGCGCTACACGCTGGATCTGCCGGTACGCCAAGTTGCCTTTACGCCGGATGGTACCCAGCTTGCCGTAGCCGCCGATGGTACATTGGCCCTGTATCAGGCGCAGGATGGGGCCCTGCTCAGCGTACTTGATCCGACCAATAGCCGCACAACAGCGATGGCCTACGCCCCTGATGGTCGCCTCTTGGCGGTTGCGCCCGCCTTCCAGCTCCAAGTCTGGCGCATCCCCGAAGCAACGCTTGCCACCAGCCAAGAAGTCAGCCTGAACGCGCTGGCATTCACTGCCGATGGGCGCGAGCTAGTCGGGGTGCTGGGCGCGGCAGGCGTGGTGCGGCGGTGGCAAGTCGGGGGGGCCACCGCCGCGATCCCCGCCGACCCACCGCAACTGGCGCAGGTGCGTGCGCCGAGTAGCCTCTACCGCGAACCGCGTGCAACCGGCAACGACTTGCCGCAACTGTGCAGTGGCGATCAGGTGGAGCTGCTCCAGCGGCGCGGCGATTGGTGGCAAGTGCGGGTCGCTAGCTTGACCGAAGCGGCGTGTGCCACCCCGCGCCCAGAGCTACGCACCACCGGCTGGCTCAGTCGGCGCGTGGTGGAGCAGTGACCCATCCCTGCGCCGCCGCCCACACTTGACCGCACCCCGCGCACCCGCTACAATAGCCGCGCTATGCAGCAACCGCACCCCCAACCAGCACCGCCGCCACCATCGCCTACCACCGATGCGCTAGGGGTGGTGATCGTGTCCTACAATACCTGTGCGCTACTGGCTCGCTGTCTGGCGAGCCTGCACACCTGCACGCTCCCGTTGCGGGTGGTGGTAGTGGATAATGCCTCGCACGATGCCAGCGTCGCCATGCTCACGCGCGACTTTCCGCACGTCACGGTGCTCGCCCAGCCGCAGAATGTCGGCTTTGCGGCCGCCAACAACATCGGCATGGCATGGCTCGGCTTGCCCACAGCCGCTACTGCACCGCCCGCCGTGCTACTGCTCAACCCCGATACAGAAGTGCAAGCAGGCGCAATCGAAGCCCTCGCCGCCTTCCTGCACGCCCACCCACGAGTTGGTGTTGCTGCACCGCGCCTGTGCAACCCAGATGGCAGCCCCCAACGGGCCGCCTTCCGATTCCCCACCCTGAGCATGACCCTGCTTGATCTGTTCCCGCCCGGCGAGGTGCTGCCGGGCCGCCTCTACCATACGTGGTGGCATGGCCGCTATCCGCACGAGCGTGGCGATCCGCATGCGCCGCCGTTCCCGATTGACCACCCGCTTGGGGCGGCAATGCTGGTGCGGCGCGAGACGATAGCCGAAGTCGGGCTGCTCGATCCGGCCTACTTTATGTATAGCGAGGAAGTGGATTGGTGCTGGCGTATTCGGCAGGCGGGCTGGGCCATCTGGCAGGTTCCCTCCGCAGCAGTGCTGCACGTGGGGGGAGCCGCCACCAGCCAGTTCCGGCAGCGCATGTTCGTTGAGCTGTATCGCAGCCGCGTGCGTTTCTACCAGCAGCACTATCCGCCCGCCCGTCTGTGGTGGCATCGGCGTATCGTCCAAGCCGGAATGACCCGCCTTGCGCTGCGGGCGTGGCAGGCCTACCTGCGCGGCACGCTGGATCGCACGGCCCTGCGCGAGCACCTGTTGGCCTACGGGCAGGTATGCCGCCTGTAGCCCTGTCTGTAGCTCTAGGCTCTACGCCCAACACACTGGCTAGGCGGGTATCCTCCACCCTGCGTTGACAAATGCCCGTTCAGCATCTACACTACAGATAAGCCTCGCACACACTCTGGTGTGCCTTACCCATCGGTTGAAATCCTACTCGTCGAGGGGCGTTTATGGATCACGAAGCAACGGTTATCGAAGTTCCGGCACAATGGGCCAGTATTGAAGCCCTGCTCAATTTTGTGGATAAAGTGGAACAAACACTCGCCCTGCCTGACGATCAAGCCTACCTCGTGCGGCTGGTCGTCGAAGAATTTGCGACTAACATCGTCAAGTATAGCTACAAAGAACACAAGCATGGCATCATCCAACTCAGCTGCACCTGCGACGAAGACGAACTGCGCGTCATCATCCGCGATCACGGGCAACCGTTCGATCCCAACCACAGCCCCGAACCAGACCTCAGCGCAGATGTCGAGAACCGCTCAGTGGGTGGCTTGGGCGTGTTTCTGGTGCGCGAGATGTGCGATGTGCTGACCTATCACCATGATCGGGCGAGCGGCTGGAACGAGTTGGTCGTGATCAAGAAACGACAGGAACGAACTGATGGCCATGCTTGAAGCCCTGCGCGAGATGCCGCTCTTCAATGGCTTTGATGAGCAGGATTTTGAACGCCTGATCGGGAATGTACAGCCGCGCCACCTAGACAGCGGCGAGGTGCTGTTCAATCAAGGCGATACGAGCAACGAGGGCTACATCATCATAGATGGTGAGCTTGAAGTGGTTGGGCATCTGAATGGCATGGATGTGCAACTCGGTGTGCGCGGCGCAGGCGAGATGATCGGCGAGATGGCTTTGATTGACAGCAGCCCGCGTTCGGCTATGGTGCGGGCCACCAAGCCCAGCATCGTGGCCGCGATTAACGAGGATGTATTCTACACGCTGCTGCACCGCAATGCCACCCTCGCCGTTGAGATGCTGCGGCGCGGCACAGCCTCGCTCCGCAATACGAGCCAGCGCATGATCGCCCGCCTCGAAGCCAAAAATGCCGAGCTGACCCGCGCCTACGAAACCCTCAAGCAAGCCCAAGATGAGCTGATCTATCTGAACCGGATTCAGGAAGAGATGACCGTTGCCCGCCGCATCCAGAAACAGTTCTTGCCCGCAACCCTGCCGCAACTTCTGGGCTGGCAACTCGCGGCTCTGAATCGCGGGGCACAGGCCGTTGGGGGCGATTTCTTTGATGTGATCAACCTGCCCGGCAACCATCTCGGCTTGGTGGTTGCCGATGTGTGCGGCAAAGGTGTGCCTGCCGCGCTGTTTGTGGCCCTGACGCGCAGCCTGTTGCGCTCGGCTTCGCAAGCTCCGTGGATTGCCCAGCACGGCATGGGCACGAATGCCAATATAGATGACCTGCTCGCCGCCGCCCTCTGGTTTACCAATGACTACATCGCCCGCGAACACGGCGAAAGCGGCATCTTCATCACCATGTTCTACGGTATCCTTAATCCTGAAACCGGCATCCTGAGCTACGTCAATGCAGGGCACAACCCACCGCTGATCCTCAACGCCGCCGGCGAGATCGTGCAGGAGCTAGAGAGTGAAACCCTACCGCTTGGCATCATTGAAGCCCAACTCTACGAAGTCAGTCGGATCGCACTGGAGCCCGGCCACACGCTCGTCAGCTTCAGTGATGGTGTCACCGAGGCCATGGACGTGCTCGGCGAACCCTACGGCGATGAACGGTTTGTGGAGGTGTTGCGGGCCCACGTGCACGAGAGTGCCGATGAGTTGCTCCGCACGGTGATTGCCGCCGTAGATCGCTACGCCGACGGCGCACCGCAAGCCGATGATATTACGCTGCTCCTGCTGAAACGGGCAGAATAGCTGCGTGATGCGCCGAGCGTGCATGTGAGTGCCGCCATCCAGATTCCGCTTGGACAGGGCGCACCGCTGGTTGAGGCGCGATTCATTGCCCGCCCGAACAAGTTTCTGGTCGAAGCCGAATACAACAATCAGCGCGTACTGGCTCATATGACGGATCGCGGGCGGCTGGTCGGCTTACTCGTGCGTGGAGCCCGCCTGTTGCTGGCTTACCGTCCGGCTGTCGGGCGGCGCACCGTCTACCAAGCCGTAGGTGTGTATGCGGGCGATGAACTGGTATCGCTCGATACACATCTGCCTAATCGCTTGATTGCTGCCGCGCTGACGGCCCGTGCGCTGCCCCAATTCGCCCGCTATGCCCAGATTACCCGCGAAGTGCCGATTGGCAAGCACCGCTTTGATTTTCGCCTTGCCAATCGGGAGGCAAGCTGTATCCTTGAAGTCAAGTCGGTGACCCATGTGGTGGCTGGGCAGGCCCGCTTCCCCGATGCCCCCACTGCTCGCGGGGCTGCCCACGTCGAAGCCTTGCGCCAACTGTCGTTGCGCGGCCAACGCACGGCCCTGCTGTTTGTGGTGCAACGGCACGGGGCCCACAGTGTTGCCGCCAATGCCGAACTTGATCCGGTCTTTGCCACCGCGCTGCAACACGCCGTGCTGCACGGCGTTGAAGTCTATGCATATGCTTGTCCCGTCACGCCGGAAGGCATCCGGCTGGGCCATGCGTTACCGGTGATGGTGGCCGTAGGAGATGCGTTGCGCGTTCCCGCCTCTCTCGATGGGACGCACGCGCACGAAGCAGGAGAGTGAGCCACCACCGCCGCCTGCCTGCCACCAAGAGAAAGCGACTTGACTATGGCAGAACCAACCGCCCCACACTCGCGCTTGAGTGGGGGCACACTGACCGCCCTGATTGCCGCCGCGCTCGTGTATGCTGCCTTTGTGTGGCAGACCAGCACGACCCCGATGCCCGATAGCGAACGCTGGGCCGCACTGACCAGCTTTGGCTTGCTGACCCTTGCGCTGACGCTGCAAGGCAGTGCCACCGTGTATGATGCGCTCGGTGCGACCGTGCGCCGCGATTGGCGGGCATTGGCAGTCCTATGTGCGCTGCTGCCTACGCTCTACCTCTCCTACAGCATGGCCGTGCGCGAGTTTAGCCTGCAAGGGCTACTGGCGGCGGTGCTATTTGCGGCCGTGCCAACGCTGCTGCTCCTGTATGGGCAAGGGAGCCGCCGCCCGCTGTTCACCGATGCAGTGGCGATGCTGTATCTGCTGCTCTCGCTGAGCGTGCCGCTGCTGCCAGCACTGGAGTTGCCGCGCTTGGGTGGGCAGGTCGGCTTCTTTGCCTATGCCGCCGCGCCCCTGTTGCTGGTGTTGCTGGCGGCGCGGGCGTGGACGGGCGTAGGCTTTACGTGGTATCTCACCGCCCGCGATCTGCGCCTTGCGCTGCTCGTAGCGGTGGTTGTGTTGCTGGGAGCCGTACCCCTGCTCAATCTGCTCGGCATAGCCGCCACTGCTCGCGCTGATCTGGGTGGTAGGTTTGCGCTCCTCGATCAGCTCGCACAGGCGATCCTGATCTATGCCCTCGTGGCGATCCCGCACAATCTGCTGCTGCGCGGCTTGATCCAGCGCGGCATCCAGCTCAGCAGCGAGTATTGGCTGCGCCAAGCGCAACACCGCCAGCACGACGGCAGCGGGAGCCGTGCCGCCCTGCGCCGCAATCTGCCTGCGCTGCTTGGCCTTGCGGGGGCAGCCGTAATCGCTGGGCTAGCGCAGCTGGCCACAGCGGCATGGGCGGTAGCCCTCGTGGGGGGGCTTGCAAGTCTTGGCTACGGCTACGTTTATTGGCGTACTGGCAAAGTCACTGCCGCTGCTGCCACACAGATGCTAGTAGTGTGGGTGCTTGCCATAATCGGGTACAATCTGTAATGGACGTAAGCGCATCCCGCTCTAGCACGAGGCACGTATGGCAACTGAATGTGAGTCGCTCCGCAAGCAATACGCCGAGCAGTTGGACAATCTACACCTGATCAAAGAGCGGATCGCGGGCTATGTTGCGCCCAATGATGTGCCGCTGCAACTGCACAAAGATCGGCGGGCCTGTGAAACCGAACTGGCCCGCTTGAAGGCCGAGATCGAGCGCGAGTGCCGGACACCCGATCCGCGCCCGCGCCCGCGCCCACAGCCGAAGCACACCTTGATTGTAGACCCGATGTACCAAGAGCCGGAGAGCTACCCCACGATTACGGCCGCGCTTGCAGCCGCGGTGCCCGGTGATCGCATCGTGATTCAATCGGGAACCTATACCGAGTCGCTGACGATCACACAGGATGGGCTAGAGCTGATCGGCACGGGCGATGTGGAGGACGTTGTGATCGAGGCGAGCGACAGTCCCGTACTGATCTTTGCCGCGACAAGTGGGCTGATCAAAAATATCACCTTGCGCCAGATTGCCGACCCGCCCGTAGCCCAGCCGCACGGCACGCATGAGTCGCATTGGTACGCGGCCCTAGAGATTGCACAGGGCAACCCGCAGATCAGCGAGTGTATGATCACCAGCCAGAGCGGGGCATGTGTCCTGATCCACGACCGAGCCAATCCGCGCCTATCCAGCAATATCATGGAGGGCGGGCAGTGCGGAGTACTGTTCCATAGCGGCGGGCGCGGGCGGCTCGATGATAACCAGATTCGCAACCACACGACCGATGGGGTTGTGGTCTCGACACGGGCAACCCCAACCCTGCGCTACAATCGTATCTATGATAATGGCGTGGCGGGTGTAGTCTTTCTTGAACACGGGCGCGGCATGTTGCACCAGAACGACATCTACCAGAATGCCGCCGACGGGGTTCAGATTTTACAGAGCAGCAACCCCACGCTCCGTGAGAACCGCATCTATGGCAATCAAGGCCACGGGGTCTTAATCAACGCTGCCGGACAAGGTACGCTTGAAGCCAACGAAATCTTTGCGAATGAGCAGGCGGGTATGCTGGTGCGATCTGGGAGCACGCCCACCGTGCGTGAGAACAAGATCAACCGCAACCACGCCGAAGCGATCCGGATCGAGGCGAAGGGTGGTGGAACCTATATCCGCAACGATCTGCGCGAGAATGGCGGCGGCGCGTGGCGCGTGGATCGCAGTAGTAAGCCCTTGATTAAACGTGAGCAGAACAGGAGAAACTAACCCTATGCTACCCGGAATCGAACCCTTCACGCCGCTCAGCGTCAGCTTGACGATGCTGGCAGTGGTGGTGGGGATTGTGGTGTGGATGCGCTACAGCACGCGCCCCAGTGTGCAGCAGCGGATCGTGGCTGATCCGCAGGGCATGCGGAAGACGCTGCTGCGCCATATGTCTACGGTGATTTTCGGCTTGTTGGGGCTATTGCTGCTGGGCGGCATGTTGTCCACTACGCCACTTGAGGCGGTGGTGAGCTTCCTCTCCATGCTCGGCGGGATGGTCTTTTGGGGCTACGTGAGTGCCCTGATCCTGCTGATCATGCGGGGCGGCAGCACGCCGCAGGAACCGGAAGAATAGGCGCGGGCATCACCCGCCGGTGCCGCGCACATACACATTGGGCCATGCGCGGAAGCGTGTCACGAAAGCTTCGCGGGCCACCTCGACGCTGTTCTCGTAGATTACCCGATAGACGGTAATGTCGCGCCCACTGCGGGCAACATCACTCTGGTAGAGGTAGCCCTGCGGCTTGGTCGGGTCGTCAGTATAGACCGGCGTACTCGGTGCGGGGGTCTCATTGGTGATGTAGGGTCCATCGAAGGCAACTTCGCGGTTGTGCTTGCGTGTGCCATAGAGCCGCATGGTCAACGTTTGGTTGATCTCATCAAGCTCAGTCTCAATCAATATCCAGTGGTCTGTATCATTCACGAAGCGCAGATCGTGCTGGCCGGTGTAGATTGCCGCATCCAGCCCAGCCCCATCGCCATACGCACCGAACCCGTAGCGATCATACCAGCTAATGTAGAAGGGGTGCGCGTGGCGTTCGGTGATCGGCAAGCCGGCCCAGAATGCGGCGCGAAACAAGGTCGTCGAATCTTGGCATACGCCGCCACCCCATTCGAGCGCGGTGCGGTTGTTGATCACGGCATAGCCCTGCACAAAGCCATTCTCCGCGTTCACCTCACCGAGTTGCGTATTGAAGGAGAACTCCGCGCCGGGCGCAATCAGCACCCCATCCATGCGTGCGGCTCCGGCTTTGATATTGGTAATACGATACGCTTCTGAGCCAGCAAAGCTACTCTTACCTTCACCGAGCAGCTCAGCAATGCCAAGTGTAGGCAGGGCTGCGGGGGTTACTTGGGGCGTGAGCTTCTCGGCCGCGAGGCGCACGGTGCGCGTTGTCGGTGCGGCCTGCATAAGCGTCTCACTGATGAAGCGCGTCGTGCGCGGCTGGTCAAGCCGCCAGCCGGTGCGGCCGGGGCTGATGATCTGCAACGCGCCCGCTTCGAGGCGCAGACGCGGCTCAACACTGCCACTATCAAAGCTGATCGCTAAGGCATTAACGGCTTGGGCAAGGCGTTCGGGATCGATCATCACCTCCATCCTCGCATGATCAGCCTGAACCTCAAGCAGGTCGGCAATCTGGGCAGTATCCCACAGCCACTCACGTTCGCCGTGTTTGAGCAACAGCGGAGCGGCGAGCAGAGCTTGGGCCTGCTGTTCCGCTGCGGCGAGCATCTGGTTATTCACCGTCGGCTCAAGGGCACGAGTTCGCAGCGTGATCTGCTGGGGCTGAAGCGTCCTCAAGGCGGCGAGTATCTCGAGCGTATTCTCGGCGGGCAGCAGCTGCCGCCCACTATCGGCGGGGGTAGCAATGACGTACCCATGCTGCACACTCAGGGCGGCATCACGCGGCGGGTGATCTACGCTTTGGCTGAGGCGCAGCAGGTAGCGTTGCAGCTTAGCTTCGTCTACGGTGAGGTGCGGAGCCAGATCAACTCCCCCCACCAGCAGTGTCGCCAAATCGTGCAAGCGCGTGAGCGGGTCGCCCGTCTGCCCATAGCGCAAGGCGTGGGCAATGGTGGCCTCAGTATCGAAGACTACGCCCAATTCGGCGAGGCTTGGAGTCCACGTCTGATCGCGGTAGGTGATGGTCAGCGGCTGTTCAAGAAAATCGCCATATTGGACATGCAGCGTCGCAGCGATTGCGCTAGGGTCAAGGTTGCTGACGCGGACTCCTTGAATAGCTACGCCGGGCAAGGCCCGTTCGTGGTAGCTCAACCCAATAGCGTAGGGCAAGGCGAGCAGCACCAGCGTACACAGGAGCAGGGTGGTAGCCAAGCTGCGCCACACCGCGAAGCGACGTTGTAAGCGGGCCCGGCGTTGCAGGCGGCGCATCTCGATGCGCTCGCGGGCACTGATCGCCGTGTCCGGTTTGGGCGGGGCAATCAAGCGCGAGGGATAGCTTGGCCGCTCGGTGACATCTGCGATCAATGGCGGGGGAACAGGCGTGAGCGCAGCTTGATGGCGGGCTGCATAGCGACGCACCCGCCGCCGCCGCCGCCGCGTAGGGCTGGGCGAGGTGGGGCGCACTGGCTCGCGGGCAGTTTCGGGAACTTGCCCATTGCGTCGGCGATAGATGGGCCCGTACTTCTGGTAGTAGTCTCCAACTGGCATGGGTGCGACAATTTCTCTCTGCTATCAGCCCTCTGGCAGTCCATCCACAGTTGGTAATACAGATGCAGATGCCACTGCCCGCATTCCAAACCGGTCTACGCAGGTAGCTGACAACGGTGTCTTTCAATTGCAATCAGCGTTGCATGCTATTGTACACTGATGGTCCCGCATCCGCAAGCCCGATGATTGACACGGGCTGCATCGCACTGTAAGGGTTTCCTTGATCAACGCTCATCAGGGGGCAATTTCGCGGGATTGCACGGAGTGTCGGCAGGCCACGGCACTGCCCGCTATGCATTGCGTGATCCAGACTGCTATGGTATACTCAGGGCTAGTCAAGCGCGGCAGAGCATTCTTCGAATGCACAAATAAATGCACTAATTAACACTCACACGCTGCGCGGCATAGCTCACTCCGGCGTATCGTTGAGAGGTTACAGGGGAGTAATCACTATGAAACTGCACGAGTATCAAGCACGCGATCTGCTCGCACGCTATGGCGTGCCGGTGACAGGCGGCGGGGTTGCCAAAACCCAGACCGAAGTCTACCGCGTTGCAAAGGAGATCAATGGGCCTGTCGTCATTAAGGCACAGGTGTTTGTCGGGGGGCGGGGCAAAGCCGGCGGCGTAAGGCTGGCGAAGACACCGGAAGAAGCCGAACTAGTTGGCGGGCAGATCCTCGGCATGAACCTGAAAGGCTTGACCGTTGATAAGGTGTTGGTGGCAGAAGCCATCACCTATCAAAAGGAGATATACATCAGTGCGATTTTAGATCGTGCACTCAAGCGGGTGGTGATGATTGCCTCTGCCGAAGGTGGAGTCGAGATTGAAGAAGTAGCTCGCACCAAGCCTGAAGCGATTGTTAAGATACCCGCCCACCCCCATCTCGGCTTACTGGAGTATCAGGCCCGCGATCTTGCGTTTGCGATTGGCTTGACGGATTCCAAGCAGGCGCGACAATTCGCCCAAATTGCGCTCGCAGTTTACCGCACCTTCGCAGAGTGTGATGCTTCGCTCGTAGAGATCAACCCGCTCGTGATCCGCGATGATGGTAGCCTGCAAGCCCTCGATTCGAAGATTATCCTTGATGATAGTGCCCTGTTTCGACATCCCGACCTCGCCGCAATCCGCGATACCTTTAATGAACCAGAGGCAGAGAAGCGAGCACGTGCTGCCGATATTAGCTTTATCAAGCTCGATGGTGACATCGGCTGCATGGTTAATGGCGCAGGCTTGGCCATGGCTACTATGGATGTGGTGAAGCTGTATGGCGGTGAGCCAGCTAACTTCCTTGATATTGGCGGCGGGGCGGATAAAGACAAGGTCAAGACAGCATTGGAGATCATCCTCTCCGATCCGAATGTCAAGGCCATTCTGATCAATATCTTTGGTGGGATTACCCGCGTAGATGAAGTCGCTCGAGGCATCATTGCCGCCTTGGAAGAAGTCCGAACCGATGTCCCGATCATCGCTCGCTTGGTCGGCACGAATGAAGAAGAAGGGCGCAAGCTGCTTGCCGACTCGAATCTAACTCCGGCCACCACGCTTGCGGATGGGGCCCAAAAGGCCGTCGAAGCCGCCCGCGCCCGAGCATCGGCATAGCCCCGACAGTGGCAACAACAGACAGATAGCACGGCGCAGACGCACGCACTGCTGGCAAGGGCAAGGTTGGCTGCCCGCACGGGCAAGCGGCCTTGCCCCATCTTATGCATTGGCGTAAGACAAACGAGCTATGTACGCCGCACACATAAGGCACAGATAACACAGATAGAGGAGTAAGTACGGTTGTTATGACAAAACGGGCATTGATTACCGGCATCACAGGGCAAGATGGCAGCTATCTGGCCGAGTTTCTCCTAAAGCAGGGCTACGAGGTAATTGGCATGGTGCGCCGCTCAAGCACCGTCAACTTTGAGCGTATTGAGCAAATCCAAGCCCAAATAACCCTTGCTACAGCAGACCTGCTGGATGAAGTTTCCTTGATCAACATGCTGCGCGAATACCAACCTCACGAAGTCTATAATCTAGCCGCGCAGTCATTTGTGCAGACTTCGTTCTCCCAGCCGGTATTTACGGGCGAAGTGACCGCACTTGGCGTAACCCGCCTGCTCGATGCAATCCGCATTGTCAATCCAGAGATGCGCTTCTATCAAGCTAGCTCATCGGAGATGTTTGGCAAAGTCGTTGAGGTTCCGCAGACGGAGTTGACTCCGTTCTATCCGCGTAGCCCCTACGGGGTGGCAAAAGTGTACGGGCACTGGATCACCGTCAACTACCGCGAGAGCTACAATATGTTCGCCTGCTCCGGTATCCTGTTCAATCACGAAAGCCCTCGCCGCGGCTTGGAGTTTGTCACGCGCAAAATCTCGCACGCAGTTGCGCGGATCAAGCTCGGCTTGGAACGCGAGCTACGCTTGGGCAACCTCGAAGCCCGCCGCGATTGGGGCTTTGCGCCCGACTACGTGCGGGCCATGTGGCTGATGTTGCAGCAGAATGAGCCAGCTGATTATGTGGTGGCCACAGGCGAAACCCGCTCGGTGCGCGAATTTGTCGAGTTTGCCTTTAGCCACGTTGGGCTGAACTATCAAGATTACGTGGTGCAAGATGAACGCTACATGCGCCCAGCAGAGGTTGATCTGCTCGTGGGCGATCCGACCAAAGCCCGCACCGAATTGGGCTGGCAACCGGAAGTGACGTTCGAGGGCCTCGTCAAGATTATGGTTGATGCTGACATTGCTATGCTGAAGGAGCGCATGCGATGAATGCCAATGAGCAGGAACTGCTTGAGCGCGGGTGGGCAGCTCTCGTAGATCAGCTGGGGCGCACTGATGCAACGCGCTTCGTGATGCTGCTCGACCGGCGCACAGGGATGGGCGTGCAACATTTGCAGCGCATCTGGGCTGAGCCACGCCACACGGCGAGTCTGCACCGCCTAGCCGCAACTAGCACACCCCGCATCAGTGAGTGATGCCGCCTGAAATCAGGGGTCAGGTACTAGGTATCAGAACCATGTGAATGCCATGACATTCCTCAGGATGTATCACCTAACACCTAGCACCTGACACCCGCCACCTGACACAGGGAGCCAAACCGATGCGTGTAGCCCTGATCTGTGAAACGTTTCTGCCGAATGTAAATGGGGTCACCACGACGCTGTGCCGTATTCTTGAGCATCTGGAGCGCGAAGGGCATCCGGCGTTGCTCTTTGCGCCAGCAGGTGCGCCAGAGAGCTACGCGGGGGCAGCGATCATCCCGCTCAGCGGAGTGCCGTTCCCGCTCTACCCCGAACTCCGGCTTACGCCGCCACAGCCGGGCCTTGCCGCGCAGCTGGCCGCGTTTCGCCCCGATATTGTCCATCTGGTCGGGCCGGCTGTGTTTGGGGCGATTGCGCCCAGCGTCGTCGAACAGCTGCGATTACCGCTGATCTCCTCCTACCACACCGACTTCGGAGCCTACACGCGCCACTATGGGCTAGGGGTAACACAGGGCTTGGTCAATTTCTACCTGCGCTGGATGCATAATCGCACGCGCTTGACCCTCTGCCCCTCGCGCTATACGCTCAACCGATTGCGGGCGGAAGGCTTCCGGCGGCTACGGGTGTGGGGGCGCGGGGTAGACACAGAACGCTTTCACCCGCACCACCGCAGCCCCGCATGGCGCGAGGCACTGGGCATTGGGCCACACGAAACGGTGCTGCTGTATGTCGGGCGGATTGCCCGTGAGAAGCGCGTGGAGCTACTGCCCGAAGCCCTGCGGGGTTTGGATCATGTGCGCCTCGTGATGGTGGGCGATGGGCCGGCACGGGCCGAGCTAGAAGCTAGTACCCAAGGCCTGCCGATCCATTTCTTGGGCTACTGCAAGGGGCAAGCACTGGCAACGGCCTACGCCAGTAGCGATATATTTGTGTTTCCATCGGATACGGATACGTTCGGGCAGGTGATCCAAGAGGCGATGGCTTCGGGCTTGGCGGTGGTGGGGGCACGCAGCGGCGGCACGATTGATCTAGTGCAGCCAAATGTGACTGGACGCATCTTTGAGCCGGGCATCGCTAGCGATCTGCGGGCCCAACTCCGCTACCTGCTCGCCTACCCAGATCGGCAGCGGGCGATGGGGCAGGCTGGGCGGGCGGCCGCTGAACAGCGTTCGTGGTCAAGCGTGATTGACGAACTGCTTGGCTACTACCAGCACGTCATCACACGCTCCACCCGGCAAGCGCGGGTGTAGGGCTAGGCTGCCCGCCACACGCCCGTTCCAGTTGGCTACACGACCTCAATCGGATTCAACGATCTGCGGGGGCAGCTCGACGAAACGGACATAGCGCCCGTTCCAGTTGGCTACACGACCTCAATCGGATACACTTGGTGCGTATCGTAATCGCCGCCGGTCAAGGCAACTTCGAGCGTAAATCGCCCCGGCCGAATAGCCGTGAGGCGCAGCCGATCCACCTCGCGGGTAGGACAATCGGCCTCCAACGCAAGCCGGTGTGTCAAGTGAGCTAGCTCAGCTCCATCCGGATCACGGAGCGTAGCGTGTAGGTGCAGCTCATACACGGCATAGTGGGCATCATTGACAACGTAGATTGGTAGCTCAATTGGCTCGGCTACGCGGTAGCGGCGGGCCTCAAAGACGGTGAAGGCATACTGCGGGCGCATAGCCATTTGCATCGCATAGTATGAACGCTTGGGCACGCGCCAGTAATCTATGATACTCCACAGCACGGCTGGATAGGGATCAATAAACATAAACGGAAGAAAGCCACCAACCGGCTGATACTTCCGCAGGCGCAACCGATCTATGTAGTAGCGATTGATAAATATCTGATACTCCTGCGACATATCAATCAGTTCTTGCAGGGTGGTGGCACTGCGCCAATCAATCCAATTAGCCATAATCTCGCCCTGAAAGCTGTGGTATTTGTTCAGGTAATCGAAATCTATGTCGCCAATTGCCGCTGGCATAAACTTGAGGCTGCTTTCGAGATTGGGGAAGCTCTGTGCGCCAAATTCAGTAATGAAGCGCATATTAATTGGGAGACGGCGCATCGCCACTTCCATGTAAGCCAGCGTGCCATAGTTCTGATACCAGCCGAAGTAGGCGTGGGCATCCGTGCCTTTGCGGATGAATGGTAAGGCTAGCTCACCTGATGAGCGCACCACCGGCCGCGATTGATCTTCGGCTTGGGCTACCCGCTTCAGCTCCGTATCCAATACGTCGCGGTTCCAGCAAAAGATAAACACGGTGGCATAGGTGCGGAGGCGGGTGAAGCGACTCTCGTCGTTGGTATCAGTGACAAAGAACGCCTCGTTGTGCATGCACCACAGCCCAATCGAAGGATGGTTGTACAGCTGCTGCACCATAGCACGGGCTTGGCGGCGGGCTTCGGGCAGAATCTTGGCCCGATACAGCCATTGCAAGGGCATATCTTGCCACAGCAGCAGCCCTGCGTCATCAGCCGCATAATAGAGGGCGGGATGGTCTACATGGGCATGTACGCGGAGCATGTTCATGTGGCAATCGCGGGCCAGCTGCACATCGCGGCGGCATCGCTCCAAATTCATCGTGGCGATCCGCACATCGCCGGGCGCGTAATTGTTGCCTTTGATCAGCAGGCGCACGCCATTCAGGTAGGGAATCCAATCACGCAACTCGAATTGGCGCACCCCAAACACAAACTGCTGCTGATCGCTGACGTTGCCGGCTAGTAACACTTCAACCGTCACGGTGTAGAGATCGGGCCGGCCTAGATCGTGCGTCCACCACAGGCGTGGGCTACGCAGCTTGAACAGCCCGCGTAGCGTCTGCGAGCCAGCCCGCACGCGGCGGTGCTGCTCAATTACCTGCACACTATCTTGGAAGGTGCGCGGGGCCAGCGTCCAGCGCAACGTGACCGTATCGGCGTGCAGCGCATCCAGATCAAGGGCGTAGCTGATCTGGGCCACCTGTGGATCGTGGCGAGCGGTGTGGCAGCGCACCCGTTGCAGGCGCACCGCGCCGGTGTAGTGCAGATCGGCGGGCAGCCATATACCGCCCGGATTGGCGGTGGTGTCGAAGCAATCCCAATGCGAAAAGACCCCCGTTATCAGGCGTTTGTTGACCTTGTTGTGTTCTTCGGGGCATTCCACTTCCAGCAAGAGGTGATTCTCAGCGTGGAGATGATCTGATATATCATACTCGTGCGCTTCAAAATAGCCTTCGTGGAGCGCGTAAGTATGCCCGTTCAGGAAAGGCTGAGCGAAGTAGAACGTGCCATTGAAGCGCAACCACGCCCGCACCTGTGCTAATCCAGTTGCTGCTTGCACCTCTGCCAACGTCGGCGCGGCAAAGTCGCACGCATACACCACCTTGCCGGTGTGGTGGCGCAGGGCGGGATGCTGTTGCCAGTGCGCGGGCAGGCATTGCGTATGCCAGTGCGGATGGTGGCGGTCATAGTCGCCGCCCGTAAACGCATCCAGCGGGCAGACTTGCCACTCAGTGGGCAGGGCGGTGGTCTGGATGCCGGTATTGAGCAGCCACCGATCTATGTTTGGGGGTATCCGTAGGCTAGGCGGCGGTGTTGGTTCTTGGGTTGGTGTATTCACTCAGCTTATCGTGTACTTGCAAAACTTCTCCGCTCCTATCGTACCACATCGAGCGCACGTTGCAGCGTGGCATACGTTCGCAGGCTGCCCAGATCCACGCCGAGCCGCACCAGTGCCTGTGCCAGTTCGGGGCGCATGCCCGCCAGTACACACTGGCTGCCCATCACCCGCGTGGCCCGGGCCACGTGCAGCAACCCCTGCGCCGCCTGCGTATCCACGTCGGGCACGCCGGTCACATCCAGCACCACCACGCGGGCCCGGCTGCGCTCAATCGCTTCCAGCGCACGCTGCCCAATCAGGTCGAGGCGAGCCGTGTCGAGCGAGCCGATCAGGGGCAGCACCAGCACCTTCGGCGAGATTGGCAGCACGGGCACACTCAGCGCGTGGATCAGCTGTTGCTGACGCTCGATGTCGGTGAGCAGGCGTTGCTGCACATCGTTTTGGGCTTGCAGGCTCGCCAGCGTAGCTTGCAGTTCGGCGGTGCGCTCAGCCACTTGCTGTTCG
>CALCJV010000037.1 GCA_937967405.1 uncultured Chloroflexales bacterium
ACAAAGATGAAAAACACGGGAATGTGCGCGGTATGTTTGCGGTGCGAATTGGAACGCAGCAATGCGCGAATGAGCAGCATGCTCGCGCCTGTTGTGCCGACTATATTTGCCAGCACCGCTCCTGTGGCAAGGAAGCCAACATTTACACGCGGCTTGGCGTGCAGGTCGCCATCCAGCAGGATGCCGCCCGTAATCGTGAACAGCGAAAACAGCAAGACGAGAAACGCGAAGTATTCTTCCATGCCGATGATGAGTGCCTCCCACGCACCGACACTCACTAGCAGCAGAATTACTGGCAACGACCAGAACACGGCAATTGCCAACTTGCTGCTGTTGTGTTCCCACAGATGGCTCAAGCGCGAGTGGGTGTAGTTTGAGGCAACAAAAGACATCACCCCAATCGTGAGGAGCAAGCCGATGAAGGGCACAACTGACCACTGCGGTAAAGCCGGTGCGGTTACGCTGTGTCCACTGTCGTTCAGTGTAATCAACCAATTCATAATGCCTCCCTGTCCATAGCGGACAATTCGGCGCAAAAGAGAAAGCAAGGCTATCGGTGGGCCTCGCTTCTTTGCGTCGTCTTGCGTTGCTCTGGTCTCAAATGCACAACGCTTTTGCTTGTTCGTCTGTCATCATGATAGTACGCTTTGCAAGATGTTGGGTGAACATTCGATTGTTTTGAGCAACAAGGTCTTCATTTTGGGCTGTTCATGCCGCTTGCAAAGTAGCGTATAATCAAAGGGGAAACGACCGAGCTTCGGAGCCGATGAGCATGAGATCATCAAGATCATCATCATTACATACGTAGCGCGTGCTTACCCGACCCTGCACCACACACATACATCCCGTGCAGATGGTGCGCTTGAAATGTGGAAGAGAGGTAGCTTATGAACATGGACGCTATGCTGCGCTGCAACACCCCGCCCCATCTGCGTTGGCTGCTGAGTAGCCTGCTAGCTCTATGCGTAGCCCTGCTGTTGGTGCAGCTTGCGGCGGCGTGGAATACGCCAAGCCAGCTACCCGGCACGCAAACCCGCAATGTCGCCGACCCAGTGGTCTTGCTCGACGATCTCGGCTTTGCTCACGCCGTCTGGATGCATGATCGTGGTAACGATTTCAACCAGCAGACGATCTTCTACATGCGCGGCGAAATGTCCGCTGATGGAGCCGCCATTACGTGGGGTACGCCGCTCGCCATCTCCGACGATACCGCCATTCTCGGCACGGGCCAGCCGCGCATTGCTCGCGGCAGCGATGGCGTGCTACACGTTTCGTATGCGGTGGCGGGCAATGCAATTATCTACGCTCGCAACGAAGCCAACGGCGCAGGTCCATGGACATTCGAAACGGTGAATGTGCCGCCGAGTACCCCCTTCAGCACGGACATCGAGGTGGATGCCGCCAACGTGCCCTACATCCTCTGGACCCGCGGCGTAGGTGGCAGTGCGTCGCGGGCAGCCTTTGCATATCGGGCGGCCGCGAATCAATGGCCGGCCCGCGAAATCGGCCCTAACATCTACCTCGTGCGGCGCGGGCGGCTCGTCGTGCAGGGTGCTGGCCCGACCGCTCTAGTGCACGCCGTGTACGAGTACCAAACGATGCAGAACGGAACCTTCCGGATCGGCTATATTCGCGTTGTGCGTGATAGCGGCCCGCCTGAAGCCTTTGATCTCTCGTCGCGGCTTGGTCCCGGCGATAAACCAATGATTGGGCTTGACCTTGCCACCAACCAACTCACTTTTGTCTACATCAACAATCGAGGCAAAAGTGGAACCGGGCAAGGGTTTGCGTATTGTTTCACGATAAGTGGCGATAGTGGCACCACCTTAAATGCGCCAGCGTGTTTTTTGATCAACAATAACGAACGTATCTATGGGGCTGAGCCGGATACTTACGCCTACAATGGCACAAGTCATGTGGTCATGACCCAAAAAGATCGCAAGGATGACGGTAGCTTCCGCAGTGAACTGATCTTCTACCACCAATATAATCATCTTACGCCGAACTTCACGCCGTTGGAACAGATCAGTGCGATTGGCTTGAAAGCCGGTGTGCCGAAAATTGGGGCCAGCGCACGCGGGCAGATCGCGGTGTGGGCCATCGGGGGCATCAACGCCATCAACTACACCTTTCAGGGGCAGCCCGCCCAACCCACCCCCGTCCCACCAACTGATACGCCCAGCCCAACGGAAACGTCTACGCCGACTAATCCGCCTAGCCCCACCAATACCGCCACCAATATACCCACCCCCACCAATACGCCCAGTCCCACCCCAACCAGCACGCCCAGCCCTGATCAGTTTGAGCCGGATGACGAATGTCGTCAAGCCCGTACCCTGCAACCCGGCAGCGTGCAACGGCATACCCTGCACCGCGCAGATGACCAAGACTGGACCACCTTTGCCGTGATTAGTGGCACGACCTACCTCATCAATGCCGATGTGCCCAGTATCTCGCGGGCCGACCTACAGGCCAGCCTCCAAACGGGCTGCGACGAACCGCCCTTCATTACGGCCGCGCCCGGCTTCACACCCGATGTGCGCGTGGCCTTCACCGCCAATCTGACTGGCGCAGTCTTTATGCGCCTGAGCACCATGCCCATCCAGCCGCCGGTGTTTGGCGATGATGTGACCTACGATCTTTCGCTGCGCTCCAGTGCCGACAACCCACCGCCCGGTGCGTTGATTGTCGTGGCCGGCCGCGATACCGTGACCGATACGCTCCAGCGTGCGATCAATGGCACTGCACAGCAGGTGCGCGAGGTGTTTGCCACGCAGGGCTACACCGGCACTCGGGTACGCTTCCTTGCGCCCGATCCGGCCCAGAGCGGAGCCGATGCCGCCGCCACTGTAAGCAATCTCCGCACCGCGATCACCACCTTTGCCCGCGATCTTGTGGATCAAGAACGCCCGCTCTACCTCTACTTGGTGGGCCCCGGCAACAATACTGGCTTCTTCCTTGATCGCTCGCGCAACGAAATCCTATCACCCACCCAACTGAACGACTTGCTGCGTGCGCTAGAGAGTAGTGTACCCGGCGTGCGGATCATCGTGGTGCTGGATTCACCCGCCTCAGGTGTGTTTGTGGGGGCTTCCTCCGCCAGCACGCTCCAGAATATCACGGCTAACAATCGCGTAGTGATTACTTCCGCGAGTGCCAACCAGCCCGCGTGGGTTCTGCCTGATGGGAGCCGTACCGCCTTCTCAGCATTCTTCTTGGATGAGCTGGGTCGCGGCAGCACGCTCAACGATGCCTTCCGCGTCAGTCGGGATGCGCTCAGCACGGCGGTTAAGCTGCAAATTCCCGAACTCCGCAACCAAGCCCTTGCGAATGAGCTAGGCTTGGGCATTCCCACCACCATCAACTTCCCGCCCTTCATCCAGCCTTTTGGGCGGCCGCCAGCCCTGACAACGAACACGAGCACCATCGAGACGGCTGTGCTCGATGATGAGCAGGTGGCGCGGGTCTTTGCGATCATCTATCCACCTTCCTATCAGCCGCGTGTGACCGGTGGTGCTCTGGTGGATGATACCCGACTGGATCGGATTGAGCTGACTGCACAGGGGAACAATCTCTATCGAGGCGTGTATAATAGCTTTGTCGAACCCGGCGATTACCGCGTCGTGGTTTCGGCGATAGATAACACGGGCCAGCTTAGTGAGCCGCGTGTGATTACGATCCGGCGACTGGCTAGCATCTATCTCCCATTGATACTCCGCCAGTAGGGATGCTAGGTGTTAGGTATCAGGTGTCAGGGGATGGTTTGTGCTGATCCATCTGAAACCTAGCACCTGACACCTAACACCTGTTCAGCTAGAAATGAGGCGATGAACCAACCATGACAGAACCACAACGAGTTATCGTGACGGGGGCGACCGGCTTGATCGGCTCGCGCCTGTGCCAGCTCCTCGCGCAGCGCGGCTACCGCGTCACCGTCTTTTCGCGCAATCCGGCCACGGCTGTGCAGCGTGTGCCGGCCGCCCACGATTACATCGCGTGGACTGCCGCGCCCCAGCCGACGTGGGTGCAAGCCCTCGATGGGGCGTATGGCGTGGTGCATCTGGCGGGGGCTTCGATCTTTGGCAAACGGTGGGACGAAGCCTACAAAACCGAGCTACGCACCAGCCGGATTGAGACAACGCAGGGCTTGGTGCAAGCGATGCAAGGGCTAACCCACCGTCCAGCTGTCTTTATCAGTGGCTCGGCCGTTGGCTACTACGGCGCACGCGATGATACGCCCCTCGACGAGACAGCAAGCTCCGCCCGCAACGATTTCCTCTCGCAGCTCTGTGTGGAGTGGGAAGCTGCTGCCCTCCCGGCCACCGATCTGGGTATTCGCACCGTGCTGCTGCGAACAGGGATTGTGCTTGATCCCGATGAGGGCGCACTGCCCCAGATGAAGCTCCCCTTCACGCTCTTTGCGGGTGGCCCAATCCTGCCGGGCACGCAATGGATTTCGTGGATTCACCTTGCCGATCAGGTGGGCATTATCCTGCATGCCCTCGAACATGCGCAGGTGCAGGGAGCCGTCAATGCCACTGCGCCCACGCCGCAGCGCAACCGCGACTTTATGGCCACGCTCGGCAAGGTACTCGGCTCGCCCGCGTGGTTGCCCGTGCCTGATTTTAGCCTGCGCCTGCTGCTGGGCGAGTTCGCCGACGCACTCGTGACTGGGCAGCGGGTACTCCCGCGCCGCATACAGGATGCCGGCTATACCTTCCAGTTCCCTGAGCTAGAGCCAGCCTTGCGCGATCTGCTGAAGCGATAGGCGGTGAGCCGTAGCTAAACGGCTAGCCGCAACCTGATACGTAGAGCTACCCTACCCGCACATCAAGGAATCTGTTATGTCTATTCCCAACTGCATCCGGCTCCTGTGCCTGCACAGCCTGCTCCTGCTGGCAGGCTGTGCAGGCGTGCCCGTGCCCCCCTTCGCGGCCGCTACCCCCACGCCAGTGCCGCCCCCAACTGCCGCACCCAGCCCGACGGCCATTACCCTGAACGCCTCTACTAGCCTTGCTGGGGGCGAGATCAGGCTCAGCTATCCTGTCGGCTGGCTCACGCGCAGCATCTCGAATACGCTGATCCTCGCCGCCGAGCCGGAGCTGTTTAATGCGCCCAATCCCGGCGCAGGCTTGCTGCTCCAAGTGGATGTGAGCTACCTGCCCCAGCTCGAAAGCTGGTACGGGATCGAGACTGTCAATAGCCTCGATGGGCTGTTTGACTTGAGCCGCAATCAGCCAGAGCAGGCGGGCTATATTCTCGGTAGCACCCAGCCGATCTCCGTCAGTGGTGCAGCCGGCATCTATGCCGATATGCGGAGCGAAGGAGCCGCCGCCCGCCTGATTGTGGTCCGCAAGCCGCCCTATGTGGTGCGCTTTCTGGCCCAGTCGGCAGAGCCAACATGGGCCCAGAACCTGACCCTGCTTGATGCTATCCTTGCGAGCGTGAGCTTCTTTGAGCCACTGCCCACGCCGACAGTTACGCCGGAGCCAGTGGTGGTGCAGCCGCCCGTGCTCCGCGCCAGTGACGCAGCAGCACATGCTGCACCGGGCTTTATCGTGCGGGTGGGGGGGGGCGGCGGCAACGCAGCTGGGCGGTTTGTGGCGGCACGCGGCATTGCGGCGGGGCCCAACAACCGCATCTACCTCGCCGAGAGCAGTCAGGGCGTGTGGGTGTTGGCAAGCGATGGCACGCTCCAAACTGTGTTCGGCAGCGAGGAACTGCTCGATGCGTTCGATGTCGCTGTTGCCCCCAGTGGCGACGTATACGTTGCCGATTACGGCAGCAATACGATTGTGCATTTCGATGCCAACGGGGCACTGATCAATCGATGGGGCGGCACGGGTGATGCCCCCGAACAGTTTGGCCCACTCGCTCCGCAACGCCTTGCACTCGGCCGAGATGGTACAATCTATGCCCTCGATACGCGCACGGACAGCATCACCAGCACCAGCAGCATTGTGCGCTTCCGGGCTACCGGCGATTTCATCGAACGCATTGCCCTGCCTACAGGGATTGCCCCCGTTGATCTTGCGCTCGATCCGGTAGGCAATATCTATCTTGCCGATACGTCTGCCAATGGGATCATCAAGGTGAGCGGCCGTGGGGATGAGATTGATCGGCTTGGGGTGCAGATCGGGGAGAATGGCATCATTGCGGGGGCAATAGATACAGATCGGCAGGGCTACCTGTATGTTGCAACGTGGGGGGCAGGCTTACTCAAGCTCTCGGCCGAGAATGTGCTCCTCGCAACCGCAGGGAGTACTGCCGCGAGTGGCCAGCAGCCCAATGCAGGCGAATTTAGCCTGCCCGTCGGCATTGCAGCGGCTGGGAGCGATGTGGTATGGGTCAGCGATAATAGCGGCGAGTACAGCGCAGTGACGGCGATGCGCCTGTTCACCTCCGCCCAGTTGCAAGCCACCGCCGATGCCCAAGCGACAGTGGTGGCGGTGCAGGACATCCAGCCCGGCACACCCGTCCCAGATCGCAGCCTTGTGCGCCAGTGGGCCAATCGGGCGACGGCCAGCAGTGCCTACGAAGGCTACTCGCCCGAAAATGCCACCGGTGCACCGAAGGTGAGTACCTGCGGCGATAGCCAACGGGCATGGGCCAGTGCCGACCCAAACGGCTTGGAAACGCTGACGGTGCAGTTTGCGAAGCCGGTGTATGCCCTCGGTGTGAACATCCACCAGAACTTTAATCCGGGCTTTGTCAGTACTGTCGAGCTGCTTGACCGTGCGGGCCGGGCAACGATAGTGTATACCGCGCAACCTAAGCTGATCAGCGAGCCGTGCCCGTATGTGCTTGAGGTCAAGTTTGACCTCACGGAGGAGCCGATAGATACGGTGCGGATCACCCTCGATCAGCGCACGGGGGCAAATTGGAGCGAGATTGATGCAGTGGAGCTATTCGGGCTAGAGTAGCCTCGCTCCCTATTGAGCTTGACAGGATATACCCCAGAGGGGTATAATCAGGGGGGGTATGAACTATGGTATCATACCCATAGTGCTTGTGATGGCTGCTATGCGGTGACGTGTGGGGCACTCGCCCTGATATTGTTCAAGAGAGGAGCACATTACGCATGCATAGGAAGGTCGTTATCATTGGCTCAGGCCCTGCCGGACTTACGGCGGCCCTGTACGCTGCGCGGGCCAACCTTGAGCCGCTGATCGTGCGTGGCTTGCAACCCGGCGGCTTGATTTCGACGACGAATGAAGTCGAAAACTATCCCGGCTTTATTGATTCGATTGGTGGCTATGATCTGGCTAATACGATGGAGCAGCAGGCGATCAAGTTCGGTGCAGAGACGCTCGATGCGATCATCACCCACGCCGATCTCTCCAAGCGTCCGTTCACGCTGACCACCGATAGCGGTGAGACGTTGCTGGCTGATACGGTGATTATTGCGACTGGGGCATCGCCGCGCAAGCTGAACGTGCCCGGCGAAGACGCGCTCGCCAATCGGGGCGTGTCCTACTGCGCCACCTGCGATGGCTTCTTCTTTCGTGGCAAGCGCGGGGTGGTCGTCGGCGGTGGCGATAGTGCCCTCGAAGAAGGCCTATTCCTGACGCGCTTTGTCACCGAACTGGTGATTGTGCATCGCCGCGACTCACTGCGGGCCAGTGCGATTATGCAGGAGCGGGCTTTTACCAACCCGAAGATACGCTTCGAGTGGGATAGCGTCGTCGAAGCAATTCTGGGTGAAGAGAAGGTGACGGGGGTGCGCGTGCGGAACCTGAAGACGGATGCCACCAAGATCATTGAGACCGATGGCGTGTTCCCCTTCATTGGGCATGTGCCCAACTCGCAGCTGTTTGTGGGGCAGCTTGAAACCGATGAGAGTGGCTACCTGATTACTGATCACCGCCGCCGCACCCGAGTGCCGGGCGTGTTTGCCGCAGGCGATGTGGTGGATCGCATCTATCGGCAGGCGGTCACCGCTGCGGGCGAAGGCTGCCAAGCTGCTATGGAAGCGACGTGGTTCCTCGCTGAGCAGGAGTTTCTGGCCAAGCAGGCTGAGCACGTCGCAGCGTAAGTCGTCGAATTATCGCTGTTGGTGAAGGTTCAACCATAATCGGCTCAGCGTTTGACCTAGACAGCAGGAATCTTGCCTTCTGTTACTGAAGCGTAACTATCAAGACTACACTGAGAGTACGACATTTGCGTCGTACCTCTGTGCTCACACAGGGAGTGCCCAAAGCACTTCCTGTGTTTTTGTGTGGGCCCGCCCACCCGCCGCTGCGATGCCCT
>CALCJV010000038.1 GCA_937967405.1 uncultured Chloroflexales bacterium
AACCTTCCCGCCCTACTATGCGGGCACGGGCAACGTCTGCTATCACAACGCGCTTGGCTTGGCGCGGCGTGGGCATCAGGTCCACGTCCTCACTGCGGCGACCCCACTCCCGCCCGATTACCACGACCCGCCCGAACTGGACGTGCGCCGCCTGCCGGTGCTATTGCGGGTGGGTAATGCGCCTTTGCTACGCGGGATGCTGCCCCTGCCCGCGTGCGATCTGGTGCATCTGCACTATCCGTTCTATTTCGGGGCAGAAGCGGTGCTGTGGGCTTGCCTGCGCCAGCGGATACCCTATGTCTTGACGTATCACCAAGATGTGTTGCTAACTGGCGGGCGCGATCTCGCGGTGCGCCTCCACCATCACCTACTTGGGCGGCTAATCCTACGGCAGGCGCGGCGGGTATTTGCCACCTCCGCCGACTATGCCCAGCATTCGCGCTTGCGCCCCTTGCTAGCCCATCGCCCGACGCAGCTTGCGGTGCTAGCAAATGGCGTAGATGTGCAGCACTTCATGCCCCACCCCGACGCAGGATGCCTGCGTCAACGGCATACTATCGCCCCAGCTACACCGATCCTGTTGTTTGTGGGCGGGCTAGATCAGGCGCACTACTTCAAGGGCATCCCCGCCCTGCTGGCGGCTGTGGCCCAATTGCCGGACCCACGCCCCGCGCTCGTGCTGATTGGGACTGGCGATCTGCAACCGCACTATGCCCAGCTTGCGGCCCAGCACGGCATTACGGCAATCTTTGCGGGGCGCGTGCCCACTGCCGAATTGCCTGCCTACTATCGCCTCGCCGATCTGCTGCTCTTGCCCTCAACGACACGCGGTGAGGCATTTGGGATGGTCTTGATCGAGGCTCTCGCGTGTGGCACACCTGTCATCGCCTCAAACTTGCCCGGCGTGCGCTCGGTCATTCGGGATGGCGTGGATGGCCTGCTTGTGCCGCCCGGCGATGTGGCCGCCCTTGCTACGGCGATAGAGCACCTGTTGGCCGATCCGCACCGAAGGGCGGCGATGGGTGCGGCGGGGCGGGCGAAGGTGCAGCAGCAGTATGCGTGGGAGGTGCTCATCGCGCAACTTGAACAGCATTACTATGAGGTGTTGCGGAATGTATCCTAGCCTCGCCTATCAGCACGCGCTTGATCTGTGTATGGTGACTGCCGGTGCTGCACCGGCGCAAGCCGTAGCCATTATCGCGCAGCAGGACTTCTACCACGCTGCATTTGCGCTGCGATTGCCGCACGTGCCAATCAGCCCGATAGGAACCAGTGCCGCGCCACGCCTAATCTGGGCTGAACCCGAACAACCGACTGCCGCCGCCGTGCTTGCCCAACTCAGCCAGTCCGGAGTGGCTCAGCAGCTGTGCATCATCACCTCCAATCGGCTGGCTCGTCGCCTGCCCGAATGGCACGCCGCCGCGTCGGCCCCCGCCCACGCGCCGCTCGGCATCACTGGAACGCTGCGGCTGCTGCGTGGCACGGTGTGGCAAGTCACGCAGGTGTTTGGGTTCCACGCGGGCATAAGTATTATATATGGTATAATTGGACAGGTATGGGATCGTCTGCATCGCCACGATCTGGCAGATCGCTGGCATTTCCGCATGCGAGCGGCGTATGTGCAGCACGGCTGGCAGGCGCGGCTTGCGCCGGTGAGCGTGGTGCTCGCTCACCGTTGTCCAAGCAAGAAGGCAAATCACGAAGGACACAAAGAACACGAAGCGAAGCAGGGGTAGGGGACAGGCAATAAGGAGCGGGGGAGGATGGTGCAGAGCAAAGCGGGCAAGGATGAACCAGTGAACCAGACCGATGCGCCAAATTCCGCCCCTGAGCTTGCGCTGGTGGTCTCGCGGCTAGCGGCGTGGCTCCAAAGCATGCGTAGCCCGCAGGGCTATACGGGGCCAGTGGCGCACTGGTGGCAGAACTGCTTGCAGTACACCGGCATCGGCATAGATTGGCGGTATGAAGGCATCATCACCGGCTACCTGAACCTCTTCCAAGCGAGCGGGGATAGCCACTGGCTAGAGCGAGCCTGCCACGCCGCCAATGATCTAGTCCATGCCCAACTGCCCGATGGGAGCTTACGGGCTTCGTGCTTTGAACTCAACCCGCATCCTAATGGCACGCCGCACGAAGTAGCCTGTGCGCTGGCGTTGTTGCGGCTGATCGTGGTGCTTCAGGCGCAGGATGATCTGCGTTGGCAAACCTACCTCGCTGTCGCCGGACGGATCGTTGGGCGGCAGCTCTGTCGCCTGTGGGATGCGTCGGTACGAGCGGTACGGGATGCTCCAGATGTGCCCTCGTTCGTGCCCAACAAAGCAGCTACACTGGCTGAGGCGATCATGCTCCTTGCCCAGATCAGCCATAGCCCAATGCTGGTCAGCGATTATGCCGTGCCGATCCTTGATACGATCATTGCCCACCAGCTTACTGATTGTGCCGATCCGCGCTACATTGGGGCTATCTATCAGAACAGCTTTGGGCTACAGCCCGTGCCCAAATTCTTTCCGTTGTACATTGCGCGGTGCATTCCCGCACTTGCGCTGGGTACGCAGGTCACAGGTGAGCCACGCTACCAGCGAGCCGCGCTGCACGCGCTGGCATTTGTGCTGCGCTGGCGCAATCCGGATGGCAGCTTCCCGCAGGTGCTCTATCCACGCGGGCGGATCAACCCGTACCCGTATTGGATTGCGGCAACTGGTGATATACTGCGTGCTATGGACATACTTGCTGGAGATCGTCCCGATGCGGGCGAGCCGACCCGCACGTGGCTGGTGCAGGGGCAGTTGCCGAGCGGTGGCATCCGCACTGCACACGGCTTCGCGGCCCAAATCAGCCAGCGCACCCTGCCCGCGCCGCCCGATCTGCGCGACCTGTTGCCGGTGTGTGGCTGGAACGACAAAGCCTTCGCCTACCTCACTAGTCAGCTTACGCCGCGTGCAGCGCAAACCGTGCGCGACGATCTCCCGCTTGAACCGAGCACACACGCCGGTCAACTGCGCGGAGTGCTAGGCACGTATTATGAAGATCAGCACCAGATTAGCTTTCGGCAAGGATCGCGCATCCTCTATCAGTGGCGCAAAGGAGCAGCTGTGCCTGACATATGTGATCCGGTGATGTACCTAAAATGATGACACGAGCGCACCTCAACCGGTTTGCCCTGCCCCTCACGCTGCTTGGGCTAGCGGGGGTGGTCGTGCACAACTGGCGGCTGTGGCGGCGGGATCGGGCAACGGTGGCGCAGCGGGAGCGACCCGCGCCACTCCCACCGCTCAGTGCGTGGGCCAGCCTGCCGCCAGTCACGATCTTGGTGGCGGCGTGGAATGAAGCCGAACTGATTGCCGCGCACATCGAGAGTGTGTTGGGCCTGCGCTACCCGCACAAGCAGCTTGTGCTGTGTGCAGGTGGCACGGACCAGACCTACCAGATCGCCCAACGTTACGCTAGTGAGCAGGTGCAGGTGCTTATGCAGCACGCAGGCGAGGGCAAACAAGCTGCCTTAGAGCGCGGGCTTGCGCTGGCACACGGTACGCTCATTTACTTCACGGATGCGGATTGCATCCTTG
>CALCJV010000039.1 GCA_937967405.1 uncultured Chloroflexales bacterium
TCCATGCTCAGCTCTTGCATCGCGGCTTTGAGTTGCTTGCGGAACTGAGCCATTGGGATGGCGGTCTCTTTCGGGTCTACATCCGGTTGGGCCCGATGCGCGTTAAGTGCGGCCCGCAGGAAGTTGGCGACAGTGACACCGGGGACGGCGACGGGGTATTGAAAGGCGAGGAAAATGCCGAGCTTGCTACGCTCATCCGGCTCCAATTCAAGAATGTTGTGTCCCTTATAGATTATTTCGCCGCCAGTAACTTCGTAGCTGGGGTGGCCCGCAATCGTGTAGGCCAGTGTGCTTTTGCCACTGCCATTGGGGCCCATCACGGCGTGCACCGTGCCGGGTTGGATTGTCAAATTGACCCCTTTGAGAATCGCTTGCCCTTTGACCTCAACGTGCAAATCTTTGATGTGTAATGCGTTTGTCATCATCTTCCTCTTCGTCTATAGTTCGTGTCCAGTAGGGTTACACCCTGCGTCGTGCACCCCTTCCATTAAACATCTGCCTTTGGTTCGGCTCCATGCACGCGAAAACAACAGTGATGATGCCCTTCGCGGATCGAGTGTTCCAGTACCACCTGTGCCCCAAGCACCTGTTCGAGCATACGCTGTTCCATTGTACACACGCTGGCATGTTCCTGTGCGACTCCGTGATAGGGGCAGGCAAGGATTTTGAAGCCGACGTGATCGGTGCGGATTTCCGCAGGTACGCCACGTGCTTCCAACGTGTTGCGGAGTTCATCGAGCCGGGCCTGCAAATCTTCCGCATGAACGTGTTCGCCATAATCGTGCTTGAGCCGTTCACCGACCCGTTGCAACAAGCGTTCCAGCTGTTCGCTGCCATCTGCGGCCAGTTCGTCAAGGATCAGGTTGGTCAGCAGATCGTAGTGGCGCGGGAAGTAGTCTTCGGCTTTATCCGTCAACGTGTAGACAAGGCGTGGTCGGCCGGGCCCGTGCCGCAGGGTAGTTGTCTGCACTAGACCGTGAGTGTACAGATTCGCGAGATGCTCACGCACGGCGGTGGTGCTGACTCCAAGAACCTGTTCGAGTTCTTTGATGGTCGCTTGACCGCTGCGGCGTAAGTGTTGCAGGATGATGCCTGCGGGACTAGATGATCGGAATCCAAGAACTTCCATGGTGCCTTCCTCCATATTCTGTATGGAGTATACCGAGATGTTGCAGTTTTGTCAATTAAAACAGTGAAAACCGTGAAAACTGCTAGCTGTTGGAGCGGCGGGGAGGGTAGCACAAGCTACGCTGCCCGAAGGCGGTGACCTCGCGGTCTTGTTCGCGGGGGCGTTCTGAGTTCGGCGTAGGGTTGCGTCCGGCACTGTGGTGCAGGCGTACACTGGGCGGAGCCAGATCACGCCCACTGCTAGAGCGAGCTTCATCAGCAATGCGTAGCTCTTCAGCGACCTGTTTCAGTTCAGGGGCAAGGCGGTAGTAGAATTCAATTGCTTGCCCATAGGCTGTTGTACCAGTTGCCGCCACCGTGACTTTGCTGCCACGCGGAATGCCGCCGGAGGCAATCAGGTCAGCAAGGGGGGCATCCAGTTCTTTAAGCAGGCATTGACGCAGGGGGCGTGCGCCGAAGCGGGCATCGAAGCCTTTTTCGAGGAAGTAGCGGCGGGCGGCAGGAGTCAGCTCGACGTGGATGCCTTGCCGGAGGTATTGCTGATTGCTTTCGTAGAGCATCCGCTCGAGCACCTGCGCGAGGATGTCGCTGGACAGGGGCCTGAAGGCAACAATCTCATCAATGCGATTGATCCACTCTGGCGTAAAGACCCGCTGCAACGCTTCCACACCGATCTGGTAGATTTGCCGTCCGGTGGCTTCAACATCGGTGCGTGGGGTGCGAAAGCCGATCACCCGCTGGTCAAGGAAGTCTACCATTTCTTGTGCGCCGACGTTGGTGGTGAGGATCACGATGCTGTTGCGAAAGGAGACGCGCCGCCCGCCATTCAGGAGCAGGATCTCGCCGTCTTCCATGATTTGGAGCAGCAGGTTCCACAGTTCGGGTTTGCCCTTTTCGATCTCGTCAAAGAGGATCACACTATCCGGCTGTTCGATGATCTCTGGGTTGAGCAGGGGCTTCTGATCGCGCCCGATGTAGGATGGTGGCGCACCTACCAGTGCTGAGACCTCGTGCCCTTGACTAAATATCGAGCAGTCTATTTTAAGGAATGCGCCGCGATCATCGGCATGCAGCAGACGGGCGAGGGTACGGGCGGTTTCGGTTTTGCCCACTCCAGTTGGGCCAAGGAAGAGCAGCACTGCCTGTGGGCGGCGATTATTGCCTGCCGCAAAGCCAAGCCGAGCGCGGTTGAGGGCCCGCACAATGCTTTCGATGGCACGCTCTTGCCCAAAGATATGCTCGCGCAGGTCTCGCTCAATCCTATCAAGCGGGTTCTGCGTGCCACGCTCGGCCCTTTGCAACGGCGGGGTGGCATCGGCGCAGGCGGGGTCCATACTTTGAGCCGGTGGGGTACATCCCTGTTGGTGATGTGTTAGCTGATCTGGTTGCATAGCCCAAAGGGTTCCCTGCTTAACGTAGCCGTGCAACCGCCGTTGAGATGCACAACACGGTAAAGATGCCAACAATGAGAAGGGTGAAGCCGCCAGCAAGCACACCGACTAAGAGGGTCGGGGATAGCCCTAACACCAAGCCTATACTCGCGGCGATCTGCATATTCTGCCCACGCTTGGCGTGGGTAAGCCGATCTAGCACCCGCACGAAGAGTTCGGCGTAGGCGGGGGCGGCAATGAAAGCGATGATGATCCCGAAGAAGGGGATATTGAGAACGAAGAGTAGCATTCCCAGTGTGGCCAGAAAGCCCGCGCCAATCGCTGCGATGGCGGCGATGATCGTATCTTTGGGGGTGACTTGGTAGTTGCGTGGGCGGCGTTGCTGGGCACAGTCGGGGCACAGTTGCCCGACGGCAGCAGGGCGCACACATTCGACACAGATCGGTTTGTCGCACTGGATACAGTGCAGCAAGGTCTCCCGATCTGAGTGGCGGTAGCAGTAGGAAACTTCCGGTTCGGCTGGCTCGGTTGCAGGCGTACCCTCAGGCACGGACGGCAAGATGCGAGGTGCAAGCAGATCTCCGGCTGCAATCCGCGCTTCAACCTCAGCCAGCATCGTTTGGGCAGCTTGATGATCTGGTTCAAGTTCGAGCACGCGCAGCAAGAGGTTGCGTTTCTCTTGGTAAGGGCGTACTGAGCGGGCAATGCCGAGCCAAGCGGCAGCATTCTGCGGGTCTGCTTCAGTTATTTGGCGAAAGAGGTTCCGCGCTTCAATGGTATCGCCCGCCCGCAGGGCCTGTTCGCCTTGTTCAAGGAGTGCTGCAAGCGGGGTGGGAGTTTCAGTTGAGTGCATACAGTTTTTGTACCAAATAGTTCGGCAACGATATTCTGTAATTATAGCCTAAAATTGGTCATCAAGGATCAGCATTTCTGATTGAGTTTGATCCGTTCGTAGAGTTCGGTTGTCTCCGGCAGCGGCTCAATGCCCAGTTCGCTCTCTAGGGCCTGCACACAGCGGGTGTAGGTACGAAGGGCTTGTGAGCGGCTGCCCGTGCGGATGTAGGCAAGCATCAGCACTTGATAGGCTTCCTCGTAGCAACGATCACGGCGCAGCACTTGCTCGCATAGCTCGATGGCCTGCTGCACATCGCCCCGTTCGACGAGTGTCTCGGCGAGGGCGGTGGTGGTATTGAGGTACCGCGCCAGCAGGCGTTCGCGCTCCTCCAGCGTCCACGGATCGTAGAGGGCTTCAGCCAGATAATCGCCCCGATATAGCCCGACGGAGATCATGCGGTTGCGGAGCATAAAGGCCTCATCGCCCTGTGCAATGCGGGTGGTGCGTAGCTCAAATTCGTCCACGTCAATCCAGCAGCCGTAGGACGGGGCAAAGCTGTAGGCCAGCCCCTGTCGGCGCACAAAGAAGGGCATGGTGCGGGGCGGGCGGAGCGGCTCAAGTGCCGTGTTCAGGGCATTGAGGGTGACTTTGAATTGCCGTTCGGCGGATTCGAGATCACTATCCGGCCAGAGCCACATGCAGATCTGTTCGCGCTGCAACCACTGCCCGCGATAGGTGAGCAGCAGTTGCAGCAGTTGGCGGGCTTTCTCGCGTTGCCACTCGCGGGCCTGAATTTCGTGAATGCCCCGCCACACGCGAAAGCTGCCGAGCATCTGCACCCGCAGGGTGTAGCCGGGGTGATACTCCTCGACAACATCATCAGCGGCTATCGAAGGGAAGGCTGCGCGGAGCAGTTGTTGGACATAGGTGGTATGTTCAGGCAGATGTTTGCCGCGCAGCAGCAAGGGGATCAGCATGGCAAGGTCTCTCGGCCCAAACAGGGTGGGAGCAGTTAGTAAGCCTTCGTAGCCGTGCTGGCGGGCAAGGTCAAACACACGTTTCACATAGCTTTCGATCTGCCCTGCGCTATCGTGTTGCAAATACCAGAGCACGAGCCAGAGCGCAACAAGGGCTTGGCCGTAGTTATCTTGCCCGCGTAGGAAGCGTTGCTGGGCCTGTTCGAGCCATGCGGGAGCCCGAGCATCGCGGTTGGCTACGGCTGAGCTGCCAAGTGCTAGCCACACCAGCGCACTGATCCACTCGTCGCCCGCCCACTCAGCAATTTCGAGGGCTTGGTAGGCGAGCAGCTCGGCCGTAGCCAGATCGCCATTGTGGCCGTGCAGGAGCACCAAGCCCATTAAGGCTTCTACACGGGTGCGCTCAATGCCAATCGTATCAATGATTTCCAGTGCCTGCTGGTAGTGGCGGCGGGCGGCCTGTTCATCCAGCGGTGTAACCACCTGATAGGCATGCCCAACCCGGATGTGGGCAATCGCTTCGGTGAGCTGGGAGCCGCTCTGCTGCGCTTCGAGCAAGCCGCGGCGAGCAGTGGCAAGGGCCCGGGCATCTTTACCAAGCAAACAGTAGACAAATGCCAGCAATAGTGAGGGTTCGCGGTGGGCCAGCACATAGGTTGACTGTTCAAATTCAGTAGGGTGTTCGAGATCAGCTTCAAGTTGTTTCAACGATTCTTGGAGCTGTCCGCTGCGTAGCATCAGGCGCGGCAGGAGCAGTGGTACAAGGCTCGCAGTGGGCAAGGCTTCACTGATGACACCGCGTGCGCTGGCTTCTTGCACAACCTCGCGGGCGCGGGTTTCCAATTCGAGGGCCACATCGGCCCGCCCCAAGTTGGCCCAATTCTCGGCTTGCAGCAAGAGGATCTGCACCCGTTCGACATAATGATCGCTAGGTAAGAGTTCTAGGGCCCGCTTGAGCAGCTCGACGGCTGGCGCGGGCTGCACGGTGTCAAGATACACTTCGGCTTGCCCCCGCAGGACACGCACCTGACCATCGCGATCACCTTGGGTTTCGTAAGTGGTAGCCGCCTGCTGATACAGCGCAAGGGCTTGTTCGAAGCGGCCTTGCTTGTGGGCCGCTCCGGCTTGCGCTTCGAGCAGGCGTGGTCGCTGGCGATAGGCTTCTGGCAGGCGGTTGATCCACATCAGGATGCGGCCCGATTGTCCCTGTTGGAGCCACAGGCTCACGATGGATTCGAGTAAATTGGCGGCTGCCTCAATCTTGCCAAGCGCACACAGATGATACAAGGCTTCGTTGTACTCGGCGTGGGCGGTATAGTAGTCGGCCGCACGCTGGTGGATCGGATTCAGATCATAGTGCTGGCTCGCAGTGTAGCGGCGGAGGACGTGGTGGAAGAGTGGCTGCCACGTGAGTTGATCTGGAGCTTCGGCTACCGGCTCCATAAAGAGCAGATCACGTCGCGCACGGTGCAGAAGGGCCGCGGCATCGGGCATGCCCAGTTCTTGGGCACACAGTTGCGGATCAATCCAACGCAGGCCCGCACTTACCTTGAGTAGATCGTGCAGCTCATCGGGTAGGTCGGCAAGGACTTCACGGGCGATGTAGGCATCAATCAGGGGCAGTTGGCGTTCGATTAGGGGGCGGATCGCGGGCGGGGGGGAGTCAACGGCAAGATCAGCATCGGGTTCAGTCTGGGCTGGAATAGGGAGTCCATTGCTCAAGGGATCACGGGGGTTGTCAGCTGCCACCAGCTGGAGTGCTAGGGCTAACCCACGACAGTAGTTGGTAAGTTCAGTGAGGATGGGAAGCGGTTGCCCTTCCCGTACCAGCGTATGATCGTATAGCTCAAACAGGGCCAGCGTCTCGGCAACGGTAAATGCGAGATCGCTTGCGTCAAACTCAAAGACTTCGCCCCGCGCACGGGCAATCGGCAGGTGGTCGAGGGTGGGGCTACAGCGGGTGGCTAGCACAATGTGTAGATAGCGTGGCTGTAATCCTAGAAGCCGTTCGATGAGCGAGCGTATGTCGGGAGTGCGATCAATCAGCTGATAATCATCTAGCACGAGAATCACTGGCTCGGCTAATTCTGTCACCAATGCATTCACAATCTGATCAAGGGCAATCTGGGGTGAAGGTGAGAGCTGCAAGCCGTTCGGCTGATGTTCGCCTGATGCGGGTGCGGCTAGCCCGTGCAAGATGCGCTGACATGCGGCTGCGAGATGATGCACAAAGCTGACTGGGGTATCATCAGCGGCAGCCCGACACCAGATGACGGGAGTTGCCGTGTGGTTTTGCAGGCTAGCAAGGGCGGTCGTTTTGCCACTCCCGGCGGGCCCAATGATGATGCTGAGCGGATACTCAACGATCCCAGTGAGCTGAGTCAGAACGCGCTGCCGCGTCAGCAGGCGCGTTTGCTGCGGGGGTGGTTCTAGCCGTGTCCTTAAGATACGCTGCTCCAGTGCAGTCTTCATCATGCCAATGAACTCTCGTGTAACTGTTTTTCGTATTATACCCATAACGAGCATGGGTGCTTACTGAGAGATGCGTTCAGCTGTGCACAGGCTACCACATGGCGACACGAGCTGTGGATCATGCTGTACCCTCTCCATAATACAGGCAAATCGTTATTTATGAAAGTGCAACTCAGGAGGAAATCCATGACGGATACACCAGTACGCGAAGCCCGAGAACAGATGCAGAAGCAGTTTACAGAGGCACAGGATTACACCAAGAAGTCGTTGAACATCTGGAATGAATTGGTGGCGACCAGCACCGACATGGCCTTTGATGTCGTGTTGAAGAACTGGAACTACAGCCGGAGCTTGCGGAGTTCGACGGAGCAGGCGATTGAGGATGCGATCAAGACCCAGCACCGCCTGAACAATGAGATGATGCAGGTTTGGCGAGGCTACACCAGTTCGGTGCAGGATATTCTCGCCAAGTCGGTGGACAAGTAGGCAGTTTGGCGATGGCAAGTAGACAGCACGCACCAAGCTATATGCCGGTGCGTGCTGTAGCCGCTTGGCAAAGATCACAGGTCGCCTGCTAGATGCGCTCGAAGATTGCGGCGATGCCTTGCCCACCCCCAATACACATCGAAACTAAGCCGTAGCGTCCGCCGGTGCGCTGCAATTCGTAGACAGCTTTGACTGTCAGCATTGCGCCGGTTGCTCCGATGGGGTGCCCAATCGAAATCCCACTACCGTTCGGGTTGACTTTATCGGCCGGTAGGTCGAGGTCTTTCATCACGGCTAATGCTTGGGCGGCGAAGGCTTCATTCAGCTCAATCACATCCATATCGGCGACAGTCAAGTTGGCTCGCTCAAGGACTTGCTGGATCGCAGGAACAGGGCCGATGCCCATGTAGCGCGGATCAACGCCCACACAGCTATACGCAACCAGCCGGGCCATCGGCTTCAAGCCTTGCTTCTCGGCTGTCTCGCGGTTCATGAGCACCACAGCAGCGGCGGCATCGTTTACGCCCGATGCATTCCCAGCCGTTACGGTGCCGTCCGGCTTGAAGACGGGGCGAAGCTTGCTCAAGGCCTCGATGCTGCTATCCGCACGCACAAACTCATCCGTATCGAAAATCCGCACGCTCTTGCGATCCTTGATCTCAATCGGCATGATCTGGTCTTTGAAGTACCCTTCCGCAATCGCTTTGGCGGCGCGATGGTGGCTTTGGACAGCAAACGCATCCTGCTCCTCGCGGGTGATCTCCCACTTCTCGGCCACATTCTCGGCCGTGATGCCCATGTGGACATCATCAAAGGGATCGCTCAAGGCTCCGACCATTGCATCAATGACGGTGCCATCATTCATGCGCTGCCCCCAGCGCATCGCTGGAAGCCAGTACATCGAATGGCTCATACACTCTGCGCCACCGGCAATCGCGGTCTCTACATCGCCGGTCTGGATCTGCTGTGAAGCCGAAATGATGGCTTGCAAGCCACTGCCGCACAAACGGTTGAGGGTAAAGGCGGGGGTCGCGTGGGGCAAGCCGCCCTTGATGGCCGCATACCGGGCGAGGTAGTGATCGTGAACACTGGTGTGGATGACATTGCCAAACACGACGTGCTGCACTTGTTCGGGGCTGATGCCTGCCCGCTTGACCGCTTCGGGCACAACCATGGCGGCCAGTTCTGAGGCAGGGAAATCTTGCAGGCTGCCTCCATATTTGCCAACGGCGGTGCGGACACCACTCAAGACAACGACTTCATTCATGCTGATGGTACTCCTTCACAATAGCTCTTTGGTAGAATAGGTACATTGCCACGAGAGATTCGGTGGTGGTGCTTACACGCGCAGCAAGCCGCCGTTCACCGCAATCACTTGACCCGTCACGAACGATGATTCGTCGGAGGCGAGGAACAGATACGCATTGGCAATATCCTCAGGCTTGCCCAAGCGGCGTAGCGGAGTCTTCGCACGAATGTCATCGAGCACCTTTTCGGGCACGCTCTCTAGCATTGGGGTTTCAGTGAAGCCCGGTGCAACGGCATTTACGCGCACGCCCTTTGGCCCCAATTCGATAGACCACGTATAAGTCATGGCGATCACGCCGCCTTTGGTGGCTGCGTAGTTGCTCTGCCCGAAGTTGCCATATAGGCCGACAATCGAGGTCGCGTTGGCAATTGAGCCACTCCCCTGCTCACGCATCACTTTGGCCACGGCCTGCCCACACAGGAACACGCCCTTCAGGTTGACGGCAATCACGGCATCCCACTGCGCTTCAGTCATCTTAACCAGTTGGGCATCTTTGGTAATGCCAGCATTGTTAATCAGCGCATCAATGCGCCCGCCTCCCCACTCTAACGTTTTGGCAACCATTGCATCAACAGAGGCTTGCTCGGTGACGTTGACGTACACGGCCAACGCCTGCCCACCAGCGGCCGTGATCTTCTCGGCGGTCGCGTGAGCCGCCTGATCGTTGATGTCGGCGACAACCACCTTCGCCCCTTCACGCGCAAAAATCTCGCAGGTTGCCTGCCCAATTCCTTGACCGCCGCCAGTAACGATGGTTACTTTGTCTTTTAGACGCATGGTAGGTACTCCTTTGTCTTCATACGTAACACAATACTCCGTAGGGCTACGCTGCCTATAATACCATAGAATCGCTGTTGTTTGAGATTGATGCTCGGTCAAGCCGATAGCTGTGCTGTTCCACGATTAAGCTGCATCAATCTGCCCCCGAAATCTAGACCGGATCAATCCGCTCATGGGGTTTCTGCGTTGATCATGCGGAGCAGTTGCTCGGCTTTTTGGTCAAGGCTCTGCACGCTGGTCAGGAGGGTGGTGGGGAGGTTTGCGGTGCTAGTAGCCAGCTGTTCCAGCTGTGCGACGAGCTGTTCCAGCCGCGCCTCAAATGCGTCCATCCGCTGTTGCATCGCATCAAGGAGAGCTTGTTCGCGCCCGCTTGCACTCGCAAGTTGCTCCTGCTGGGCTTGCAGGCGGTGGCTCACTTCGACCATGCGATCTTGCTGGATTTGCACTTGGCGGCTTAGATCAGCATCCTGCTTCTGCTGTATCTGGAGTTGTCCGCCTAGCTCGTCGAGTTGCTGCTCTAGCCGCGTGAGCTGCTCATGTAGGCCCGCAATCTGGGTGGTGGTTTGGGCGTGGTTACTTTCCAACGTGGCCAAGCTCGGGCTTTGGCGATCCACTGCGAGGGATAGCCCATCCACAAATTTGGACAAATTCTGAATTTTCCAATCGAAGGCCTGCGAGACGCTATCCATGTAATCCGACATAGCTTGCACCTGCTCTTGCATCGCTTGAATGCGCTCATCGTTGGCACTTGCTGTGGATTGTCGCCCACTAGCTTGCTCGCGGCGCAGCTGCTCAAACTGTTCTTCGATCCGCAGGATGCGCTGCTCGTAGCGGCTCAGTTCGCCCCGCGAAGGCAGGCTGAAGCCGGCTAGCCAGAAATCCACATACTGCTCTAGCATCTGGCGAAACGGGGTCGAACTCATAAAATACGTTTCCATATAGTTATTCATCGATTCAATAAATGGGCGTGTGCTAAATAGTTCGGCGATGCTGCGTGACCAGAGATCCATATTGTTTTCATACATGGTCAGCCACATCTCGTAAGGGCTACGGATGCTGCTGGTATCGGGGCTTTGTTCTTGCTCGCTCATCGGGTGTCCTCTCTGCGTGCAGGGCGTGCTTCGCGCATCCTGCGTATCAGTCACAATTATGTCCGCTCGTTGTTCACCATCGGTCTGTCCTGCGGGCCATATAGGCTTACCGCTAGGTCGGCAGGATGCTGGGTGCGTGTCATGGCTATCACGATGCTTGGCACTGGCGCACTTAGTAGAAGGTGAGCCGATGCCGGTATAGGCGAATGCTTTGCAATAGCCCAATTGCTGCCAATGATACCATCATAAAACTGCCCCCATATGAGACAAAGGGCATAGGCAAGCCGGTAACTGGCAGGATGCTCATAGTCATGCCGATGTTCACTAGCATATGGCTGAGGAACATGCCGAAGATGCCGAGTGCCAGCAACCGCCCAAACAGATCACCTGCTTCGTGGGCAATGTTGAGGATAAGCCAGAGCAACAGGCCTTGGAACAGGATCAGCACCGTGCCGCCGACGAAGCCGAGTTCTTCAGCAATGACAGCAAACAGAAAGTCGGTATACTGCACTGGAATGTAGTTGCCTTGACTGAGCAAGCCATGCGTGAAACCTGCTCCGAATAGCCCACCAGCGCGGATGGCATTCAGCGATTGGATGATATTGTAGGCCGCATCGGGATCAACCTGCTGCGGGTCAGTGAGGAGCCAGTAGAAGGTCAGCAGGCGCGTGTGTTGGAAGTCATCGAGGACTTCATGCCAGCCGAACCATGCTAAGGGGATGCTCAGGCCGGCCACAACGGCCAGCTGCCACCAGCGCATGCCTGCGCCCCATGCCATGCAGAGCCAGATGAGGGCGAACACGACGCTTGTGCCGAGATCAGGCTGTACCAGCACCAGTAGGATGGGCCCGCTCATCAAGCACAGCGCACCAGTCTGCACAAGCCAGTGTTGACGGTAATCTTCGAGGGCTGTCCAGTACGCGGCTAAGACGAGCATCAACGCAAGTTTGACAAATTCGGATGGTTGCAGCGTGCGCGTGCCTAGCACGAGCCAACTTTGGGCCCCTTCACTGACTCGCCCGATCAGCAGCACAGCCACAAGAATGACGACGGAGCTGATGTACAGTGGGATGGCAAGGCTGGCAAAGGTGCGGTAATCCAGTAAGGTTAGCCCAATCATGACCAGCAGCCCAACACCAATATTGATCAGGTGGCGGGGGAACAGCACATTGAGTGGTGCGCCGTAAGCAGTAACGCTATTGAGCGTAGCACTGTAGACGGCAAAAACACTGATCACCAGTAAGATGGCGACACAGCCGAAGAGAAACGGATTGTACTCACGCCAAATGCGTCCGCCCATCAATCGCAACGCCTCTCAGAGCCTAGAATTCGGCCAGTAGCCCGGCGATGTAGGTGAGGGTTGCCCGCCGCCCCTGCGGATGCAGCCGTCGCCAGAGGGTCAGCAAGCGACGTTCCTCAGCCGGATCCGCACGTTCGTACTCAGGCACAACGCGGTCAACTCCACGCTCATTATACTCGCTATAATCATTCTGTGGGGGCGGTGACAACGGCGGCCCGCTGGGGTGTGCGGGGTGCGGTTCAACATGACGCGTGGGTGGCTCAACCGAGCCATTCAGCGCAGGGGCCGGTGGTGCAAGCGGCTCTGGTAAGGTTAGGCCGCCTTGCATCATCATATGATTGGCCACCAGAATGTGGGCGAGTTCAAGCGGATCAACGTGAAGGGCCCGTGCCAGCCGTTGGGCTTGATCGGTATCGGGTAAGGTTTGCCCATCAAGATAGTTTCGCAAGGCTCCATCGCTAATCCCCGTTTCGCGGTTCAGGCGGGCCCGCGAGAAGCCGTTCGCCATCTGGGCCTGTAGCCATTCCGCGAAGGGCGGCGCGGCCTTGGGCAGCAGCGTATTGCGATGGCGTACCTCACTGACACTGATGCCCAGTGCCTGAGAGAGAATCGCCAGCGTCTTTTCACGGGGGCGTTGGGTTTTGCCATTGATAAATTGCCGTAACGATAAAGGGCTGATGTCGAGCTGATCAGCATATTTGCTCAGTGCCAGTTCTTGCTGCATTGCCGCAGAAAAGAGCATGACCGCGAGCGGCATAGGTTGCTCTTGAAGCACGCTATCCGATCCTGCTGCATCCATAGTATGACTCCTACATCCACGTTCAGGTAAATCTACGTGATTCGGTACGTATTCGATAGCAACCATATATCGTTTTGACACTGATGATATGTGCTTGTACGCGAAGTTTGGTTGAGAGTATACGTGCTTTAGGCAGTTGTGTCAAGGTATTTTATGGATTAGCTGATGATTGTTGCCGCTATTCTACACGAAAATCACATGTGGATGGGGTTTCGCGGTAGGGATCACCATATCATCGGGGTGTAGGCTAGGGGCATAGGCGATGGTATGGCGAAGGTGCTTAGCTCTGTGGGCTGAAGATTGTGGGGCGAATATGGTACAATACTTATGTGGAGTGCTGGGCATTCCGCCGCGCTCCGCGCATGCTCGGCCCGCTGCCGAATGGCGGCAATGATAAGGCACTTGAAGGCTCAGGAAGGTTGCACATGGCAGATCAGGGACTTCGTACCGATCCGCAGAATTGGGATACGCTGACACCGCAACAGGTGTTGCATACCCTTGCCTATGAATTGTATCATCCCGTCAGTATCTTAGGAAGCCAGCTCAATCGCTTAATCGCCGAAGATGATCCGCTCACCGAAGATGATTACGAGCGAATCTTTGAGCAGATGCAGGATGCCGTGCGCCAACTGAGCCGCACAGTGGTGCATCTCAAGCAATATGCCCAAGCCCATACGTCGCCTGCCCAATCAGATGCAGATGCAGTGGCGTGATGCGCCACGATGCTGCACCTAGAAGTATCCTGATACCCCATGCAGATCTTCTACACGGATTGTTACGTTTTGCCGTTACCTGATACGCATCGTTTCCCAATACAAAAGTACGCGCTCCTGCGCGAGCGGGTCCAAACCGCAGCGTGGGCCACGACGGTGACCTTGCACAGCCCCCCGGCTGCCACCGATCAGCAGTTGCGTTTGGCCCACGATGCCACCTATCTGGAACGGGTGATCACGGGGACGCTCCAGCCCCAAGAGGTGCGCCGGATTGGGTTTCCATGGTCGCCTGCGCTTGTTGAGCGTTCGCGCCGTTCCAGCGGAGCAACCCTCGCGGCGTGCCGCGCTGCCCTCACCGATGGGATTGGCGTGAATCTTGCGGGCGGTACGCACCACGCCTTTGCCGATCACGGTGAGGGCTATTGCCTATTCAATGATAGCATCGTGGCGGCCCGCACCTTGCAAGCTGAAGGCGTGGTTAAGCAGGTGGTCATCATTGACTGTGATGTGCATCAGGGCAATGGGACGGCCGCAATTGCTCGCGACGATCCCACGATTTTCACCCTATCGGTGCATGGAGCCAAGAACTTCCCCTTTCACAAAGAATCTAGCGATCTTGACCTTGCCTTGCCGGATGATGCGGATGATGCAACCTTTCTGGCAGCAGTGGAGCGTGGGGTGTATGCCGCATTACAGACGGTACTCCCTGATCTGGTGATCTATATTGCGGGGGCTGACCCATTTATCGGAGATCGCCTAGGCCGACTAGCCGTGAGCAAAGCGGGGCTAGCCCAGCGCGATCAGCTGGTGTTGGACTATTGCCGCACGGCCCAGCTGCCCGTTGCCGTCTCGATGGCTGGTGGCTATGCCTACGACGTGCACGATACGGTAGACATCCATTTTGCAACGGTGCAACAGTGTGCTGCTTACCACGCAGCATATCGTGCCCGCTCCGCAACTTAGCGCGGGCAGGCCGGTGCGTTCTGGAGGCGATGGTCGGCTGCTCGGCCACGTTTGCCAGAATGGGCAACGCCGCCTATACTGGCATGTAACCAATAACCAAAGAGTATGCCTTGTGTTGTTGCACGGCAGGCAGCAGCGCGTTAGCCAATACCGTATGGCAGCGCAACGATCTTGTGTACGCTCGCGTTCCTGTTTCGGATGAGCGCAACGAGTACGGAGGAGGGGTGATGCGATGAATGGGCAAGTCGGGAATACACAATCCGAACAACGCATCGGAGTGCTCACGAGTGGCGGTGATGCACCGGGGATGAATGCTGCGTTGCGGGCGGTTGTCCGCACTGCGATAGATAAAGGGGTAGCCGTCTATGCCATCTATGAAGGCTACAAGGGGATGGTCGAAGGCGGCAATCGGATCCGCCGGATGAAGTGGGAAGACGTAGGCGGGATCATGCATCGGGGGGGGACAATCATCGGTACAGCCCGCTGCGCCGAGTTTCGTGAGCGGAGTGGGCGGCTCACCGCTGCCCGCAACCTGCTTGAGCATGGCATTGATCGGCTGGTGGTGATTGGCGGCGACGGTAGCCTGACGGGGGCGAATACCTTCCGCGAGGAGTGGCCCAGCTTGGTGCAAGAACTCGTTGAGCGCGGTGAGGTTCCCCCCACCCTCGCCCAGCAGCACCCGCACCTGCACATTGTCGGCTTGGTCGGCTCAATTGATAACGATATGTATGGTACGGATATGACTATCGGTGCGGATACTGCGCTGCACCGTATTACCGCTGCGATTGATGCGATCAGCAGCACCGCCTTTAGCCACCAACGCTGCTTCGTTGTTGAGGTAATGGGCCGCAACTGTGGCTATCTGGCTCTGATGAGCGCGATTGCCACGGAGGCGAACTGGGTCTTCCTGCCCGAAAGCCCGCCTGATACGGATGACTGGGAATCACTGATGTGCCGTGAACTAAAGGCGGGACGTGAGGCTGGGCGGCGCGAAAGTATTGTGATTGTTGCCGAAGGCGCACGGGATCGGCAAGGCAACCCGATTAAAAGTGATTATGTGAAGCAGGTGCTGGAAGAACGGCTTGGCGAAGATACCCGCGTGACGATCCTTGGCCATGTGCAGCGCGGTGGTTCGCCGAGTGCCTTCGACCGCAACCTGAGTACGCTCTCTGGCTATGCTGCCGTCGAGGAGCTGCTCAAAGCCACCGCCGAGACGGAAGCTAAGCTGATCGGGATCGTCGGCAACCGGATCGTGAGTTCGCCGCTGATGTATTGTGTGCAGCAGACCCACGCCGTTGCCGAAGCGATAGACCGCCATGATTACGAACGGGCGATGGATCTGCGCGGGAGTAGTTTCAAGGAAGCCTTTGCCACCCTGCAAACGCTAGTGCGCGGTGCACCCCGCCCGCCCCAAGCAGGTCAGCGGCGCATGCGGATTGCAATCCTTAACGCTGGTGGGGTTGCGCCCGGCATGAATACTGCTGCACGTGCGGCTACGCGCTACGCCCTTGATCAGGGGCACTATGTATTGGGCGTGCAGAATGGCTTTGTCGGCTTGATCGAAAACGATATGCGTGAGATGGAGTGGATGTCGGTGGAGGATTGGACTGGTGTGGGCGGTGCAGAACTTGGGACAACGCGCAAAATTCCAGCGGGCGCAGAGCTGTATGCCATTGCGCGGAACATCGAGGAGTTGCAGATCAATGCGCTGTTGGTGATCGGCGGCTCGGAAGGTTACCAAGCAGTGCTCCGCCTGACCCAAGAGCGGCACACGTTTCCCGCCTTCAATATTCCGATGGTCTGTCTGCCTGCGACGATCAACAACGATCTGCCCGGCTCGGAGTTGAGCGTCGGTGCGGACACAGCCCTGAATAGCATTGTGGAGGTTGTAGACAAGATCAAGCAGTCGGCGGTGGCCTCACGGCGGTGCTTTGTGGTCGAAGTGATGGGCCGCTACTGCGGCTATCTTGCCATGATGAGCGGCTTGGCCACCGGGGCCGAGCGCGTCTATATGCATGAAGAAGGGATCACGCTGGCTGATCTGCAAGCTGATCTGGAGCACCTGATTCAGGGCTTTCGGCAGGGTAAGCGGCTCGGCTTGCTGATCCGCAACGAGAAATCGCATCCAGTCTATACCACTGCATTTATGGCTGAGCTGTTTGCCACTGAAGGCAAGGGCTATTTTGAGGTGCGCCACGCCATTCTCGGGCACTTGCAGCAGGGCGGCAACCCGACCCCGTTTGATCGGATTCAAGCCACCCGGATGGCCACCCATTGTGTGCAATATTTGATCCAAGAGGATCGCAAGCCAACGCCCGGCTCCGGCTTTCTAGGGCGCACTGGCTCAAGCCGCGTCTACCCGATTGAGGAGTGGCCTCGCATGGTAGATTTCGCGCACGAACGCCCGCGTTCGCAGTGGTGGCTAGATATTTGTGCACCGATTGCAAAAGCCCTTGCCAAGCCCGATCCAGATACCCCAATCGGCTCAGTGCATGGCTTTGCGTAGGCGTAGCGTGCTATGCTGGATAGGTTAAGAACGTTTGAACAAGGTCAAACGGCGGACAGGCAGCGGTGTGGCTGGCAAGCACGGGGTGAGAATGAGCATATGCCAGACACGTTGACAATCCAAGTGTGTAGTGAGGCGTTACAGTTATTGCCGGAGCGCGGGGTTTTCTGGGAGCGGCGTGCGACGCTGTTCATCGCTGATCCGCATTTTGGCAACACTGAACGCCTGCATGCCCCACCGAATATGCCTGCCGATGGGAATACTGCGGTTGATCTGGCTCGGCTCGATCAGCTCCTCAAGCGCACCCACGCCCAGCAGCTGGTGATTCTTGGTGATCTCATCCACGCTCGTGGCGGGCAGACTCCGCGCACCCTCGCCTTGCTGCAAGCATGGCGCGAGAGCCACCCCGCACTCCAGATCATCTTGGTGCGCGGCAACCATGACCATGTGACCGGCGATCCACCTGCTGAGCTTGGGATTCAATGTGTAGATGAGCCGTACAGCTACAGCCCCTTTGCGCTGCGCCATTATCCGGTTCCATATAATAGCGGGGTGACCCTTGCGGGCCACCTCCATCCGATGGTGCGCTACACCGACCGTGAGACGGCATGGGAGCCGCTGTCGGTGTTTGTGCGCCGCGAGAAGGTGTTGATCTTGCCCGCCTTTGGGAGCTTCCTACGTCAGCCCGCACTGATCCCCCTCCGTAACGAAACCGTGTACATCATCAACAAGGGGCGGGTGAGCTTGTATGCCAGCCCCTAGCTTGGCGCAGGCGCGGCGCATGCTCGGCAAGCTCGGTGAAGCAGCTGCGCTTGCCTATCTGCAAGCCCAAGGCTACACCCTGCTTCAGCGCAACTGGCGTTGTCGCTACGGTGAACTCGATCTGGTAATGCAGCACGCGCACGAGGTGGTGTTTGTCGAAGTCCGCACGCGGCGTAGCCCAACGACGAGTGCCCCCGAAGAATCACTCAATGCTACCAAGCAAGCCCGTCTGATTGCCCTTGCCCAACACTATCTTGCGGCACAGCTGCAAGCAGTCGGCGAGCTGGGCTTGCCTGCTCCAGAGCCGCCAAGGTGGCGGATTGATGTGATCTTCCTCGAATTCAATCGCAAGGGCGAGCTTACCCGCCTTGAGCATCTCTGCCACGCGATTGAGGGGTGACGCGGGCGACACGTTGGGCCGGAAAAACAAGCACAGCAGGAACACCATATGTCCCCGCTGTGTGTTTCTAAATTGGAGGCGACGGCGAGATTCGAACCCGCGAGTGGCGGTTTTGCAGACCGCTGCCTTACCACTTGGCTACGTCGCCTTACGCATGGGATTGTAGCACAGTCACGGAGGTGTTGCAAGTAGAGCCGCACTGTCGGCTTGCCCAGATGCTTGACAAGGGCCTGTCAATCTGCTACACTCCTTCTGTTATTGATACTCTGTATCAGAAAAGATTGGTGACCTGCGTATGCCACTCTATGTATATACCTGTGCAACGTGCGAAATCGAGCTTGAGCTATTGCGCTCTGCTGCAAGTGCCGATCTGTTTCCAGTTGAGTGCCCGCTCTGCCACGGGCTATGCCAACGCGAAGTGCGCTCGCCGCATTTTCATCGCGCAGATCAGGCTGCAACTGCTCGCCTCACGCAGGCCACAGTGCATGCGCGTGCTGCTCGCCACGCCCCCGATTGTACGTGCTGTGGCGGGCGCAGGTAGCTGTCACCTACTCTGAAATCCAGCGAGGATCAAAGCGATGCAGAAACTTCCTGTAACGGTCTTGTCGGGCTTTCTCGGTGCAGGCAAAACAACCCTGCTCAACTATGTGCTGCACAATCGGCAGGGCATGCGGGTGGCCGTGATTGTCAACGACATGAGTGAGATTAATATAGATGCAGCCTTAGTTCGTGAGGGCGGCGCACAGCTTAGCCGCACCGATGAGCAGCTGGTCGAGCTGACCAACGGCTGCATTTGCTGTACCCTGCGCGATGATTTGCTGCAAGAAGTGGCCCGGCTAGCGCGTGAGAACCGCTTTGACTACCTCTTAATTGAAGCAACCGGTATCTCGGAGCCATTGCCAGTTGCGATGACCTTCACCTTTGCCGATGAGCAAGGGCAATCACTCAGTGATTTGGCTGTGCTGGATACAATGGTCACGGTTGTGGATGCAAAGAACTTCCTGACTGATTTCGGCTCAGTCGAGGAGTTGCGGGATCGGCAATTAGGCATGCACGCGCAGGATGACCGCTCGATTGTGGATCTGCTCGTAGATCAGATTGAGTTTGCTAATGTGATTGTTATCAACAAGACCGATTTGGTAGAGCCAGACCATCTGGCCGCGCTGCACGCCATGCTGCATCATCTCAACCCCGATGCCCAGATTTTGCACGCGACGTTTGGGCAGGTTCCGCTCGATGCCATCCTGCATACCCGTCGCTTTGATCTAGAGCAAGCGCAGCAATCGCCTGCGTGGGCGAAGGAGTTGCAGGGTGAACATATCCCTGAAACTGAGGAGTACGGGATCAGCAGCTTTGTCTACCGTGCTCGTCGCCCGTTGCACCCCACCCGCTTCTGGGAGTTCATTAACACGGAATGGGAAGGCGTAATCCGTTCGAAAGGAATCTTCTGGCTCGCATCGCGGATGGACTGGATTGGGCTGTGGTCGCAGGCGGGTGGGGTGGCCCGCACCGAGCCGGGCGGCTTCTGGTGGGCTGCTGAAAGCGATTTGCCCGATGATCCAGAAACCCGAGCCGAGATTGCTGAGGTGTGGGCCGAGCCATTCGGAGACCGGCGGCAGGAACTTGTGGTGATTGGGATTGATGTGGATCAAGCGTGGTTTGAGCAGCGGATGAACGCCTGCCTATTGACTGATGCCGAACTGCAAGCGGGCCCTGCGGTCTGGGCAACGTACCCCGATCCGTTTGGCGTATGGGAGACTACAAGCGATCTGGCTGGTGATGACAGTGTAGTGGCCTAGCGGCACACGCGGCACACGCCAAACAGTTCCAGAATGTGCCCCCGCACCTCAAAGCCCTGATCGGCGAGCAGGCTTGTCAGGTTTTGGAGAGCCTCACAGCCGGGCACCACGAGCGTTGTGCCGCAATCGGTACAGATTGCGTGGTGGTAGTGGCCGGGCAGCATGCGGGCATAGGTATGTTCATGCCCATCACTCTGCACGCGGGCGATCCAGCCTGCATTGCGGAGCCAATCTACAGTCCGGTAGACAGTCGGACGGCTGCTGGCGTGGCGTTGGTCGGCAAGCTCTGCCACCAACATTTCGGCCGTAAACGGAGCGGATGACTGGGCAATCCACGCGAGGATCGCTGTGCGCGGGGCGGTCAGGCGTTGCCCTTGTGCTACGAGCATCTGCTCGACGCGACTCCGCCAGAGGTTGCCATCAATCTCAATGGGTGCGTTTGGTAGTTCGCTCATTGTGGTCTCTGTCTCTCGTTCAAACGGTGCTGGTTCAACCACTGCTGTACATCGGCGGGGGTGGCGAAATCGAGCAAGGCATCGGTGAGCAGGCGCAACTGCTCCACCGACAACGCGCCGATCTGGGCTTGGATGGTGGCCTCGAGGCTCCCGAAACGGCGGGTGAGCAGGCGCAGGGCGGCTTCGGCAAGCCCTTCCTCGCGCCCGACGCTGCGCCCTTCCTCGCGCCCTTGCATTTGTCCAATGGTAATACCTTCCTCGCGCCCTTGCATTTGCCCAATGGTAATCCCTTCTTCGCGCCCGATGCTGCGCCCTTCCTCGCGTAGCTTCCGCATCATCGGGGTTTCTGGAAGCCGGTTGCGTTCAATTAAACGTTCTGCCATAGCCGCAATCTCCTCGTTGCTACAGAGTAAGAGAAGTTCTTCCAGTAAGCGGTATTGCAACTCACCGCTGGTTTCCGTCTTGATCCGCGCAATCGCTTGGGCAAGCGTCTGCTCAGGCTGGCGTAGGCGCGTTTGCCCAATCAGGCTGAGCAGTGCCGTGCGCGGCGATTGCAGCAACACCTCTGCATCGGGCCGCCACAGGTGCAGCACGGTGTAGTTCCATGCCAGCCGCACGACTTGCTGCCCATCCCGATTCAGACCATAGACAGCGTGTCTGCCGGTGTCATTGCGCCCTGCTCGTGCAAGATAGATGACCACGCTCTCGATGCGAATACCCCGATACGCCTGCACAATCCGGCTGAGGTAGTCCAGCATTCGCAGGGGCATCGGCTTGCGACTGCCGGGAGCTTGAAACTCGATGTGCAGGAGAATCTGCGTCCCATCTTTGAGTGTGACTAAGAGCAGGAGATCAGTGTCAATCGGATCAGGGTCGGCTGTCAGTTCGCCACCTACCGATGTGACCTGCACGATCTGTACGTCATCGCCGAGCAACCACGCGGCGAAGTCTTCTTTGTTGTCCAGTACCAACCGTTTCAGGGGATGGTCTGTTTCACCCATTGTCAACCTACCAGCACTATCGCACCTGCTCTTGTTATTGTAGCATGGTGTGGCTTAGTGTGTGGGCCTGCCCGGCGGATGCGTGCCGCACAGATTCAGCCACTCGCGCCCACTGCAACGCAGTAGCTCCTGCGCTGCATCTGGGCCCCAGCTTCCGTAAGCATAGCGGTGAACGGGCAGACGATCATCCTGTTCGTAGGCAGCGATGATTGGATCAACCAAGCTCCACGCTAGCTCAATCGCATCGCCGCGAATGAAGAGCGTGGCATCGCCGATCAGGGCATCCATCAAGAGCCGTTCGTAGGCTTCTGGCAGCATGCTGAATTCGCCGAGATCAGCATAGCGGAAGGTCATATCTACGGATCGGGTTTCGGCAATCGAGCCGGGCAGTTTGGCATCTATGCGGAAGTGAATACCCTCATCTGGTTGGATACACAGGCTGAGGACATCCGGATTGAGGCTGTGGCGCGTTTCTGGCGGGAAGATTGCTCGCGGTGGCTCGCGGAACTGGATTGCAATCTCGCTTACTTTGGTCTGCATCGCTTTGCCAGAGCGCAGGTAGAAGGGCACGCCTTGCCACCGCCAATTGTCAATGTAGAGGCAGAGCGCGGCGTAGGTTGGCGTGCGCGAATTGGGGCGCACGCGCTCGGTCTCGTAGTAGCCGGTATACTGCCCCAACACAACCTGTGCGGGCAGGATTTCGGGGGTGAGGGGGCGTACTGCTGATAGCACCTTGGCAATTTCGTTGCGGATCGGGGTCGCTTTGAAGGCAGCGGGTGGTTCCATTGCCACTTGGGCCAGCAGTTGTAGCAGGTGGTTCTGGAACATATCGCGCAGCACGCCAGAATTATCGTAGTAGCCAGCACGGTTGCCGACATCTACCGTCTCGGCAACGGTGATCTGCACGTGGTCTACGTAGTTGCGGTTCCACACATTCTCAAAGACGGTATTGCCAAAGCGAAAGTAGGCGATATTCTGGGCCGTCTCCTTACCGAGATAGTGGTCAATCCGGTAGACCTGCCGCTCGTGAAAGGCCTGTAGCACCGTGTGGTTGAGGGCTTGGGCCGATGCCAGATCATGCCCAAACGGTTTCTCAATGACGATCCGGCGCGGAGCGGTGGTCTCTGCGGCCATGCCCTGTGCTGCCAGCAGTTCGACACATGGCCCGTAGAATTCAGGCGCGGTGGCAAGGTAGTACAGCCGACTGATGTTCGCGCCGCCTTCCTGTTCGTGCAGGAACTCGTCAAGGCGGGTGTAGTCTTCAGCAAGATTGAGGTTGCCTTGCACATACGACAGGCGCGGCGCGAAGTGTTCCCATGCGGCATCGCTGTAGCTCGCTGGGGAGAACTGTTTGACAGCCGCATGCATCAGTGTGCGAAACTCATCGGGGCTGTAGGGCCGCCGCGCAAAGCCGATGATGCGCGTACTCGGATCGAGCCGCTCACGCACACAGAGATTGTAGAGGGCGGGTATGAGCTTGCGTTGGGTCAAATCGCCGGATGCACCGAAGATCACGATGGATGTAGGCGGGGTCTTGATTGGCATTGCGCGAACTCCTTGTGGGTATAGCTTAAGCCGGATCGTCGGTTGGCTTGATCGCGTGTCCCCCAAACTGGTTCCGCAGAGCCGCGAGGAGCTTATCGCCAAATGGTTGCTCGGAGCGCGAACGGAAGCGGTTTTGCAAGGCGAGCGTGATCACGGGCAGGGAGACGGCAAGGTCTACCGCTTCCTGCACCGTCCAACGCCCTTCACCGGAGTCGGGTACGTAGGCGGCGATACCATCCAGCTGGGGGTTTTCCGTCAGTGCGCGGGCAGTCAGGTCGAGCAGCCACGAGCGCACGACACTGCCGTGCTGCCAGATGGTGGCGATCTGAGCCAGATCGAGCGCGAGTTCAGGTTTGTGCTGCATTAGCTCGAAGCCTTCGGCGTAGGCTTGCATCAGCCCATATTCGATCCCGTTGTGGACCATTTTGACGAAGTGTCCGGCACCGGCTGGGCCAACATGGCCCCAGCCGCGATCTGGGGCAGGGGCCAGCGTTGCAAAGATTGGGTTCAGGCGTTGCACTGCTTCTGGCGCACCACCGATCATCAGGCTGTAGCCTTCGTGCAAGCCCCAGATACCGCCGCTTGTGCCTACATCTATGAAGTGGATGCCCTGTGCCTTGAGCAGCTCAGCACGGCGTTGGCTATCTTTGTAGTTGCTGTTGCCGCCATCGAGGATGGTGTCATCAGCACTGAGGAGAGCGGCGAGCTGGTGGATGGTCTGTTCGGTGGGATCACCTGCCGGAACCATCACCCACACCGCACGCGGCGCAGCGAGTTGGCTGACGAGTTCGGCGAGGGTGGTGCTCGCAATGGCTCCTCCGGCTGCCGCTGCTTGGACTGCTGCTGGGTTGCGATCATAGACGACCAGCGTATGCCCGCCCTGTATCAGGCGCGTAGTCATATTCGCGCCCATTTTACCTAGCCCGATCATTCCGAGTTGCATACTTGCTCCTTATGCTCGTGGATTACCCTAGCAGTATTGTAGCACTGCGCTACCGCCTGCGTTGGTGCTATTGTTTACATTGTTTCGCGGCGGGTAGCCCCCGCGTGCTATAATCAGCGATAAAGGCTGAACAGGAGGAACCGCAATGAGTACAGTCGTGATGCAGAATTTGATCGGGGGTGAATGGCTCCCCGCGCAGACTGGGGCAACCTTTGAGAATCGCAATCCTGCCGATCAGGATGATCTGGTGGGGGTGTTTCCAGCCAGTGGCGCGGCAGAGATTGATCGCGCCGTTGCTGCGGCAGCGCAGGCGTATCAGGATTGGCGGCTTGTGCCCGCCCCCCGCCGCGCCGAGATTTTGTTTCGGGCGGCCCACCTGCTTACGGAACGCAAGGAGCAGTATGCCCATGCAATGACTCGCGAGATGGGCAAGGTGCTCGAAGAAACCCGTGGTGATGTGCAAGAGGCGATTGATATGGCCTACTATATGGCGGGTGAAGGGCGGCGGCTGTTTGGGCAGACAACCCCCAGTGAGATGCCCAACAAGTTTCAGATGAGTGTGCGTGCGCCAATTGGCGTGGTCGGCTTGATTACGCCGTGGAACTTTCCGATGGCTATTCCCTCGTGGAAGATTCTGCCCGCCCTTGTGGCCGGCAATACCGTTGTGATTAAGCCCGCCGAAGATACGCCGCTCAGCACCTTCCATTTTGTGCAGACGCTGATTGATGCCGGCTTGCCGCCGGGCGTAGTGAATATTGTCACCGGCGATGGGCCGAGTGCCGGTGAGCCGTTAGTGTTGCACCCCGATGTGCCGGTGATCTCGTTTACGGGCAGTGTTGCGACGGGTACACACGTGGCCACGCTCGGTGCACAGCATCGCAAACGGGTAGCGTTGGAGCTGGGCGGCAAGAACCCGATCATTGTGATGGAAGATGCCGATCTTGATCTGGTCCTTAATGGGGTGCTGTGGGGAGCCTTCGGCACGACTGGGCAACGCTGCACGGCGACGAGCCGCCTGATTGTGCAGCGATCTATCTTGGATGAGCTGACTACGCGCCTGCTGGCACAGGTGCAGACATTGGTGGTGGGCAATGGTCTCCAGCCCGGTGTGCAGGTGGGGCCGGTAATCAACCAGCAGCAGTTGGAGACGATCAGCCGCTATGTGGCGATTGGGCAAGCGGAAGGAGCCGAACTGTTGATTGGGGGTAAGCAGCTGACAGAGCCGCCCTACGCCAAGGGCTACTTCTTCGCGCCAACGGTCTTTGGTGGGGTGCGCCGCACGATGCGGATTGCCCAAGAGGAGATTTTTGGGCCGGTTCTGTGCATTATTGCGGTAGATGATTTCGATGAGGCGATTGATGTGGCCAATGATGTGCCCTACGGCTTGTCTGCATCAATCTATACCCGCGACGTGAATCGTGCGTTTCGGGCGATGCGCGATCTAGATACGGGTATTGTATACATCAACGCTCCGACAATTGGGGCGGAGGTGCATCTGCCGTTTGGGGGCACAGGCGCAACCGGCAATGGTCACCGTGAGAGTGGCACGGCAACCTTCGACGTGTTTACCGAGTGGAAGAGCATCTACATTGACTATAGTGGTAGGCTGCAACGCGCACAGATTGATTAGGGGGCAGGGGGCAGGTGTTAGGGGGTGATAGGAAGACAAACCACGCAGGGTACGAAGAACACGAAGGAAAGTCAAAAGGGTGTGCTGCGTGGGAAGCAGGGACATAATCCACGCACATGGTTACGGCGCAAAACCAACCACCCGAACAGCCGAATAGGATGAGACGGGCTTATCGCCCGTCTCTTAGCTGATCGACCTTCGTGTTCTTCGTATTCTTCGTAGTTAGCCTTCCAACAGGCTTAGCTCGGCAGCAGGCCCGGCGTGGGCGGAATGCTCGGTGGCGGTGGAGCCTGTGAACCACCATTTAGTCGCTTCTCGAAGGTGTGCATACGGCTGTCAATGTCAATACTAAGCGGCTCGACATTGCTGAGCAGATCACGCAACTGATCGCCTTCGAGGGTTTCGATTTCGAGCAGTGCATTGGCCATATCATCGAGGACGGAGCGGTTGCGGATCAGAATTTCGCGTGCTCGCTCGAAGGCTTCGGAAGCAAGCCGTTGCACCTCTTCGTCAATTTGGCGAGCAATCTCATCGCTGTAGTTGCGCTGTTCGCTGATCTCACGCCCCAAGAAGATCAACTCCTCTTTCTCACCAAACACAACCGGTCCAAACTTGTCACTCATCGCAAAACGGGTCACCATTGCCCGCGCCGTGCGGGTGACGTGAACAAGATCGCTGGATGCACCGGTGGTGATTTCATCTGAGCCGAAGATAATCTCCTCGGCCAAACGCCCCCCAAGTGCAATCGCCATGTCAGCTTTGAACTGGGCTAGGCTCTGCAACTCAAACATATCCTCATCGGGCAGATACAGGGCATAGCCGCCGGCCCGCCCACGCGGGATGATGGTCACCTTTTGGACCACCTTGCGAGCCTGTGGCAACGCTGCCCCAACGATGGCATGACCCCCCTCGTGATAAGCGACAATCAGCTTCTTGCGGTCGGTCATCACGCGGCTGCGCCGTTCAGGCCCACCAAAGGCCACCCGCTCGACGGCATCTTGCAGTTCGCTCGTCGAAATCTGCTTCTTTGAACGACGGGCTGCGAGGATTGCCGCTTCGTTGACGACATTGGCAAGGTCTGCCCCTGAGAAGCCGGGGGTTTGCTTGGCAATCACTTCCAAGTCAACATCTTCAGCCATCGGTTTGCCTTTAGTGTGGACGCGCAGAATGTCAATGCGCCCGCGTACATCGGGGGCATCCAGCACCACTTGGCGGTCAAAGCGACCGGGGCGAACCAAGGCGGGATCAAGTACATCGGGGCGGTTGGTTGCCGCAATGATGATCACATTGGTGTTTGTATCGAAGCCGTCCATCTCGACCAGAATCTGGTTGAGGGTTTGTTCGCGCTCATCGTGGGAACCGCCGAGACCTGCGCCACGTTGCCGCCCGACGGCATCAATCTCATCAATAAAGACAATACAGGGGGCGTTGCGCTTGGCCTGATCGAACAAGTCGCGCACGCGGCTAGCACCGACTCCAACAAACATCTCGACGAATTCAGAGCCGCTGATTGAGAAGAAGGGCACGCCTGCTTCACCAGCTACAGCACGGGAGAGCAAGGTCTTGCCGGTGCCGGGAGGCCCGACCATCAGCACGCCACGCGGGATGCGTGCGCCAAGGGCGGCGAACTTGTCGGGGAACTTGAGAAACTCGACCACTTCGGTCAAATCCTGCTTGGCTTCTTCCTGCCCAGCGACATCGGCAAACGTTACCGTCGGCTTGTCGCCCGCAAACATCCGGGCTCGGCTCTTGCCAAACGAGAGGGCTTGGTTGTTGCTGCCTTGAGCTTGGCGCATAAAGAAGAAGAAGAAGCCGATCAGCAGCAAGGTTGGGAGCAGGATCGTGAAGGCACTCAACAAGCCGCCCCACGCGGGGCGTGGGCTGACATTGACTTCGGGCCCATCTTCGGTGGGCAACGGCACGCTAAAGCGGGCAAAGAGGCTCATGACACTGTCGTTGCTCTCGATCCGCGAGGTATAGCTTTTGCCATCACGATATTCAACCTCAATGCGTTCGTCGCCTGCTTGGGCACGGATTTTAGCGACCTGCCCCGCTTTGGCATCGGCAACGACCTGCGCGATCCCTCGCTCGTCAGTCGTATTCGCAGAGCCACCAAAATACTGAAAAAACAGAGCCAACGCCGCGACAAGAATGATCAAGTATACAAAGCTGTTTTTCAGCCAGCGATTATCACCCATGCCTGTGTGTCTTTCCTTTCGGGAGCATTGATTTGCTCGGTATACGGGAGCTGTGTGCTGACCGTTGCCGATCAGCCTAATTGGTTGAAAATGAGGTGCAACGTATGAGCTTACGCAAGCACATGCATCCGTAGTCATTATAGCAGATGCATAGGACTGATTCAAGGTAACTAGGTTACATGCGCGTCAGTATTTCGGGTGATAAAGTCAATCGGTCAGCTACTCGTGGGCGGTGCGGGTGTAAACTTCGGGGTTGAGGACCCCGATGTAGGGCAGGTTGCGGTAGCGTTCAGCGTAATCTAGCCCATAGCCAACGACAAATGCATTCGGGATGTTGAAGCCGATGTAGTCAATGGGCACATCCGCTTGGCGGCGTTCAGGTTTGTTAAGCAGGGTGCAGATGCGTAGGCTGGCTGGGTTGCGCCGTGCGAGCTGGCTCCGCAGGTAGGCGAGGGTTAGGCCACTGTCAACAATATCTTCGACAATCAGGACGTGCCGTCCGGCAATGTCGGTGTCGAGGTCTTTCAGCAGACGCACGACCCCGCTTGACTCCGTGCTTTGCCCGTAGCTCGAAATAGCGATGAAATCTATCCCAATATGGATGTTGACATGGACGGCTAGCTCAACCAGAAACATGGTGCAGCCTTTCAGCACCCCGACAAACAGGGGGTCACTACAATGTTGGTAATCGTGGCTGATCTGTGCGCCAAGTTCGGCAACCCGTTGCTGAATCTGCTCAGCAGTAATGAGAATCCGTTCAATATCCGCGTGGGGATCAGCTGTAGACATAACGTGGCTCCTCCTTAAATGGGTTCATTCTGCTTCCTTCGGCATTGTAGCATCACTTCGGGCTGTGGGGGTCACACGCACGCGGAGAATCTGTGGGCTGTGGGGCTGGGCGAGGACGTGCGGGTCGGCCCGCACCCCAACGACCCAGATCAGCCGCTCGCCGAGCCAGAGCAGGGGCAGGTAGGTACGGAGTGTGCGTGGCACTTTCGCATCTACGAGCAAGTCTTGCACGCGGCGCGTGCCGTGCCCGATGGACAGGCGATCCCCGGCTTGCCGCCAGCGCAGCCACAGGGGGGCGGTGATCTGTTCAGCAGCGAGGTAGAGTTCCCCCGCACTGGGTGGAGGCAGATCGGCCGATGGGGGGAGCAGTTCGGTGGTAAGCTGCCAATAGGGGGCCATCTGAAGTTGGCTTGGGACTGGCACAGGGAGCGGGGCATGGGCGAGCTGAGGCAGGGGGGTGGGAGCGTGCCAGATGGCCATGGGCTGGCGCGGATCGCTGATGACGATGCGGCCGTGTTCAACGCGCAGGATCAGGTTCGCGCCGAGGGCATGCTGCGTGCCCGTTGCGTGGGTGGTGGCGGCGCAACCAGCCTTGATCTGGGCGAGGCTGAGCTGGGTCGGGGTGAGCTGAGCCGCAGCGCGACGCAGGGCGTAGCGTTGTAGGGTTGGATCGAGGGCGTGCCAGTGGGCCGCATCGAAGTGGACTGCGGCGGGATAGACGGTGGCAAGCGTCGTCCAGTGCTGATCGAGTTGGCGTTGGATGTAGGCATAGTCATCCCGCAGTAGTTCGGCGGTGCGCTGCAAGGCTGCGCTGATCTGCGGGTTGTAGCTGGCAAGGATCGGGAGTAAGTGGTGGCGGATACGGTTGCGGATGGCCCGCTGATCGTCGTTGCTGGGATCGTGGCGCGGGTCGAGCTGGTGCTGGATGCAATAGGCTTCGAGTTCAGCGCGACTGGTATCGAGTAAGGGGCGTAGCAACACGGGGCCAGTGGCGGCGAGCGGCGCGGTTGCATCAGGCAGATAGGGGCGGCCCCACGCGGCCCACGCGGTGGCCACGTGCATGCCGCGCAGGCCGGCACTGCCTGCGCCGTGCAGTAGGTGCAGCAGCACCGTCTCGGCTTGGTCATCAGCGTGGTGGGCGAGTAGTACGGCAGCGGCTGGAAGCTGTGCGGCAAGTGTGGCCAAGAAGCGGTAGCGGGCGGCCCGGGCGGCGGCAGCTTTGTTGATGCCGGGCCGCAGCTGGCTCGGCAGATTGGCCGTGCCGACTGTGATGGGCAACCCCCACGCGGTGGCCGTTTCCGCAACAAACACCGCTTCGGCAGCCGATTGGGCCCCCCGCAGTTGGTGATCGAAGTGGGCTACATGGAGCTGGAACCAGCCCTGCTCGCGCAGCTGCCAGAGCATGTGCAGCAAGGCGAGCGAATCGGTTCCGCCCGAAACAGCGACAAGCAAGTGCGCGTCGCTGCGCCAAAGATTGTGTGCGGTAAGGTGGGCCTGCACGCGGGCGAGCAGGGGATCAGCGTTGGAGTTGTGCAGTGGGTTGGGCATGCGATTGGTATGTTCAGGAGGTGGTACCGGGGACGAGATTTGAACTCGTGACCTATTGATTATGAATCAATCGCTCTAACCGCTGAGCTACCCCGGCATATTGCCCATGTAGGTTAGCTGAAAACGGTGCGCTTGTCAAGTCTCTCAGCTTGAGCGGCGCGTTGGGATAGACGCTTGTTGTTGCAAATAATCGCAGATCGTAACCAAAACCTGAATGAGTATGGTATAATATCAAATAGAGCAACCTATAACCTACCAACAAGCCCAGCTGAGCGTGCCATGATTGACTTACAGAAACGCGATGAAGGCTTACGCCACTATTATCGGGGCTTGGCACTTGAACAAGCCAATCGAATGCCCGAAGCGGTTGAGGAGTATCGCCTCGCTGTGGCGGTCTATCCCCACCTGCGTGAAGCCCATGCTGCACTCGGCTTCTACTACCAACGTGCTGGCTTGCTGGCTAAAGCCGCCGATCAGTTTCAGACGGTGGTTAATCTTGAAGGTGATTTCCTCGCCTACTTCAATCTGGGCTATGTGCTGATCGAGCTTGAACGCTACGAAGAAGCCTTGCACGCCTTTGAAGCCTGCCTACAACTGATGCCGGATGACCCGGCCACCCACTACGAAGTCGCCTACATCAAATCGAGCCACCATCAGAACTATACCGATGCCCTGCACCATCTGAAATACCCACTGGCGAGCTATGCCGATGATTGGGAGATCCACAATCTGCACGGGCAATGCTTGCTGGGGCTGCGCCGCTACGATGAAGCCCTTGCTGCGTTTGGGCAAGCCTTGCTGCTCGCCGCCAATGCGGGCCCTGAAGTGCAAACCGAGCTGATTGAGAATATCGCTGCAGTCGAACGCTACCGCGAATTCCGGGCCCTCAATACGGTCAAAGATCAGATGTATGCCAACGAAGGTGTAGTGTATATCGGCTCGGCTCAAGACAACGGGCTAGCCGTGACGGAGACGAAAGACTACCACTTCACCTACCCAGATATAGGGACAACGTTGCAACGCTTGATGGCACTGATCCGCGGCAGTGAATGGGATTTCACGGCCCTGTGTGCCGCTGATCTGGTGGCCCGCCCGCTTGTGCTCGCATTGGGGCAGTTGCTCGAACGGCCCGTCCGCACGATTGAACAACTACAGCCCCATGATGTGGTGTTGTTGGTGATTGCGGTGGGGCGTGAAGTAGAGCTGTTGCAGGTCGCCAGCGAGCGGATGCCATGTCGGCATGTTGCCTTCTGCATGGGCTTGAACTGGCTGCGCCATAGCCGTACCTTGCCAGAGATTGTCGGGATTGTCGCGCATGGTGTATGTAGTGTGCCGTGGGAAGCCGAGCTGCGGCGGCTACGGGCCGATGGGGCTAGCAGTACGGTGTTGCAACAGAGCATCGAGCACGCTACCGAACGGATTCTACAAGCCACGCAAGAAGTCCCGCGTGAGCGCAACCTTTCGCGCCAAGTGCGCTACTACACCCGCACCCATCGGCGGCTCAGCTTTAACCCAAGCAGCAGGCATGGTTTCACTCGTCCCGCCAGCTCCTAACCTACGGGAGCACGCCCGCATGTATCTGCCCGTGCGGCTGCGCGAGGCAAGGAGATCGGGCTATGTGCCACAACCCATACCCGCATCACCACGCTTGGGCTTTGCGGTGCGGGTGGTAGGGCAACCGAGCCTGCGGAGCCACGCTCCGCGAGCCGCAGCGCAGCAACAGCTTAGCTTGGGGCTACTCATGCTGCGCGATATTCTGCACTACCTCCAGCACCAGCAGATCAGCTACTACCGCCTTGATCCAGCGTTGCTGCCGCTGCACGATCCGCCTTTGGCATGGAGCCAGTTGGCCGCGCAGCAGGCGACGCTGGCCGTGCTGGCGGCCCAGATCGCGCAGCAGCAGGTGCGGGTGACGCTCCACGCAGGAGCGCATGTGGTGTTGGGCACGGCTGATCCTGCGCTTGCGCGGGCCAGCCAAGCGGAACTGACGCTGCTTGCGGCGTTGCTGGAAGCCCTGCACCCCGATCCGTCCGGCTGCATTGTGGTGCATGTAGGCGGTGCAAGTGGGCCAGCCGCACGGCGAGCCAGTCTGGAGCAGTTTGCCATGCACTACACCCAGCTTCCGGCGGCGGTGCGGCGGCGCGTGGTCGTTGAGCATGATCACGCTGGCTTTGATCTCGCGGATCTGCTCTGGTTGCATCAACAGTGTGGCGTGGCCATCGTCTTCGATTATCTGCACTGGCAACTGCACGATCAGCACGCACTGCCCTTGCCGCTTGCGCTGGGCTTAGCAACAGCCACATGGGCGCAGGGCGTGCGTCCCGAAGTGCATCTCAGTACGGCCCGCACTGAAGCCCACCTGCTACCGCCGCAGGGCCACCAGCCAGCACGGGTACTTGCGCCGCGCCATGGGCAGCACGCTGACTTCGTCAATCCGCATGATCTGCGGGCGGTGCTGCGGGCGGGGCGGGGCTTACCGCCGTTTGATCTGCTGCTCGAAGCGAAGGCGGGCGATTTGGCTGTGCTGCGCCTGCGCCAAGCGTTGGTTGAGGACTAGGGGCAGATTTCAGGAGCTAGGGAAACAGTAGACGCAGGGTAAGGACCCTACGCCCGCGCCTGCTCGTTGATGTGCGTTAGGATGAAGGGGGCGGGCTAGGCCGCCGCTGGACCGACGTACTTGGCATCGCTGAAGCCCAGCAAGGGGTAGAAGATGACTCCCAAAAAAAACAGTCCCAGCGCATAGGCAAGGCCTTTGCCAAACGATTTGGCGACATCGTTGGAAACCATGAACGCAATGACAAAGTTGACGAATGGGATAAAGAACAAAAGGATCCACCAGCCCGGCCGACCAACGATCTTGAGCAGGATGAAGAGGTTGTAGAGTGGAATTAAGGCTTTCCAGCCTGCCTGACCAGCTTTCTCAAACACTTTCCACATCCCGACCATAACACCGACATAGAAGATCAACAGGATGAGATTGGCGAATACGCCACCGCCGTCATCAGTCTGGGCCAATACTGTTGCAAGGATAAGTTCCATCGCCTTTCCCTTTCGTGTTACTGCATGCACTAAGAACCATGGTGGTGCGCCGTATGGTTACACTCCCCAACCAAGCCTGCGTCATTACATGGACGTTGCGTAGCTTTGAACTTTGCATCATTGCGCTCTTTGCTATGGTAGCACAGACCCGCCTACTTAGCAAGCTGCTGAAGTGGGGTGTTACTCCGCAAATTCCAATACAACATAGCCGTCGCGTTCAGTTACAAAGCGCAGGCGTGGTTCCTGTTCAATTTGCTCAGCCAGTGCAGCCCACGTAGGCCCACGCCAGCCAGTGTAGGCTTGTGTGTCGAGGATGATGTAGCGGATGTGCAGGGTCTGAAGTTCGTGTAGGGCGGCTGCACTGGGAAAGTCGCGGGTTGCGTGCATATAGCGGCGATAGCTGCTGGGCATATGCCGTGAGTGCATAAACGCGGGAAGGTGTTTGCCGTGATAGAGCGAGCCGAACATGGCCCGGTAGTTGACGAGATCGTTTTCGGGCGGCAGAAAGGCGACTGCAAAATCATCGGGCTGAGCCGCCAGCCACGTATCTATGGCACGCGGGCCAAGCGCGGTGGTGCCGAGATTGGCGGGCAGCAAGTCGAGGCTAATCAGCCCCACCAGTAGCCCCAGCACGGCCAGCTGCCTCATGCGGCTCGGCTGGCGGGCAATGAGCCACGTCGCGCCTAAGCCTGCAAGCAGGGCGATAAAGAAGATGGTGATGATCCCAAACCGCGCCCAGACGCGCATGCTGCCGAGTAGCGGCAACTGGGCAAGGTAGTAGGCTGGCAGCCAAAATGGGGCATCACGGCTGAGCGGGGCATTGTGCAGCCAGAGGTCTGTGCCGAGCGCAAAGACGAAGCCAACGAGGGCAGTGCCGAGCCAGACGCTGCGGTGCTGGCGCAGCTGCACGGGTGCATGCCAGTAGCCTAGTCCAGCGAGAACTAGCGCAACAAGGCCAACATACAGGGTCTTTTCGCCGATGTAGGCCTCACTGCGGACGGTGGCCACGAGCTGGCCCCAGAGCGGGTGCGTGGTGGGGGGCAGCAGGAAGTTGAGCGGATCGGCGGACCACAGCCGGGTGCGGGCCACGCCGTAGGCGGCGTAGGTACTGAAGCTAGCAAGGTACGGCAGGGCTGAGAGCAGTGCGCCGATGCCGACACTGAAGGCAATTCGCCAGCCGGGCACCAGCAGGCTGAGGGGTTGCCGCCAACTGAGCAGGAGTGCGTAGGCCATGCCGGTTGTAAGGCAGATGATCAGATAGTATTGCGAGAGGAGACCAACGAGGAGCGTGGCCCCACCCACCAGCCACAGGCGCAGTTCGCCACGCTGGGGTTGGGCGAGGGCGTGGTGCAAAGCCCAGAAGAACAGCGGGATCGCTTGGGTGGAGATCAAGTTGAGCTGCCCGTAGCTACGGATGGTGCGGTAGGGCGCGAGCATAAACAGGAGTCCGGCGATGATCGCCCCCGCCCGCGAGCCAGTCAGGGCTAGGAGCCAGAGGTAGGTGAAGTAGCCGGTAAGGATGTGGCTAGCGCAGATGATCAGATTGTAGCCAAAGACTGGCCCCAGTGCCCATGTTGCGGGCGCGGCAAGGATTACGCTCAAGAAAGGGGCATCGGTGCCAGTCAGCAGCAGATCATCGGGATAGTTCAGGCGCGGGTCAACCAATGGCGACATGCCCATGCGTAGGGCTTGGGCCACCCAGCCGGTGATGTAGGCATATTGCAAATTATCGCCCGGCAAGCCGAGAATGTGGGTGCGTGGGCTAGCCAGCACCGGCGACATTGCGAGCAGAGCGATGCTGCCGAAGAACAGGAGCGGCAAGGTATCACGCCGCAACCAGCAGATCACCGCCGTCCATGCTGCGCCGATCCAGCCGCGTAGCTGGGACGCACGGGGAAGCCTACCTGTTATCTCCATCAGCGCATGCCCTCTCGCACCTGACCCCTACCAGCCTTCGCGTCGTTCGTAGTCTGCCTGCCCTGACCCCTGCTACCGTGCACCTGACCCCTACCAGCCTTCGTGTCCTGCGTGGTCTGCCGGCCTGTGTTGCCTAGCACCTGACCTCTGACACCCATCACCTACAGCGGATGCCGTGCCACCATTTCGGCAGCGATGGCATTGTGGCGGGCGATCAGCGCGGGCAGATCAAGCCCCTGTAATACCCCGTCGCGCAGCACCACCCGCCCATGAATAACCGACAGGTCTACCCGTTCAATCGCACACAGCAGCAACGCCGCCAGCGGATCATGCACCGCTCCGCCCGCCATCGCTAGTGTGTGCAGGTTCACGCCGATGATGTCGGCCGCTTTGCCAACGGCCAGCACACCCAACTCATCACGCCCCAAGACGGCGGCACTGCCGCGGGTCGCTAGCTGAAGGCCTTCGGCGACGCTGAAGCGTTCAGCCCCAAGCTGCACGCGCTGTAACAGCACGGCGGTGCGGGCTTCGTTGAGGATGTGCCCAGTATCGTTGCTAGCCGAGCCGTCTACACCGATGCCGACTTTCACACCGCGATCCAGCATATCGCGCACGCGGCAGATGCCCGAACCAAGCCGCATGTTCGAGGCTGGGCAATGGGCTACGCCCGTGCCTGTCGCGGCCAGCAAGCTGATTTCAGCATCGTTGAGAAAGATGGCGTGGGCCCACCACACATCTGCACCCGTCCAGCCTAGATCGTGCATATAGGCGGCGGGGCGTTTGCCAAAGCGGGCAAGGCAGAAAGCCTCCTCGTCGGCTGTTTCGGCAACGTGGGTGTGCAGCATCACCTTCGGGTAGGCCCGAGCGAGGCGGGCCGTCTCGCGCATCAGCTCCGGTGTGACCGAGAAGGGCGAGCAGGGCGCAAGCGCAATCCGCAACAACGCCCCCGGCTGCGGATCGTGGTACTGCTCGATCACCCGTTGGCAATCGCGCAGAATGTCTGCTTCGGATTGGACGACGTGATCAGGCGGCAAGCCGCCTTGACTGCGCCCTAGCGACATCGAGCCGCGTGTGGCGTGGAAACGCATGCCCAAGGTCTGGGCGGCACGGATTTGGGCATCGAGCGTTGCGTCGTTGGGGAACAGGTACAGGTGATCGCTGCTGGTAGTGCAGCCAGAGCGGATCAGTTCGGCCATGGCCGTGAGGCTGCTGATGTAGATCGCCTCGTCGGTCAGCTCGCCCCAGATCGGGTAGAGCCGCACCAGCCAATCAAAGAGCTTATGGTCCTGTGCGCCGGGCACAGCGCGGGTCAGCGTTTGGTAGAAGTGGTGGTGGGTGTTGATCAAGCCCGGCAGCAACGCCAAGCCGCGGGCATCGAGGACCTCATCGGCGGTAGCTTCTACAGCCGGTGGTAGGTCGGGCGGAGCAAAGATCTGTGCGATCCAGCCATCGCGGATGAGGATGCTGCCGCCCGCAATGCGCGGACGGGTGGCATCCATCGTCAGCACGACATCAGCGTGCTTGAGGAGCAGGGTGGGCATCGGTTTGTCCTTTGTGTCAGGTGTCAGGGTTAGGTGTCAGGTAGCGGGTGTAAGGTGATCGGTAACACCCTATAGCTTTGCAGCTCACTCGTCACGCCTCCCTGATACCTAGCACCTGCCACCTATAACCGGCTTCAGCGTTCCTCAATCGTAATGGCGATAATCTCCTCGCCGGGCGTGGTGGCGGTCGCTGGGTCGCGCAGGGGGATGCCGTTTACGATCTCCTGCCCTTCGATCACCTCACCAAAGATAGTGTACTGGCCCGTCAAGTGTGGGGCGGGTGCAGTGGTGATGAAGAACTGCGAGCTGGCACTGTTGGGATCATTGGCGCGGGCCATGGCAAGGATGCCGGGCCGATCAAAGGCAACGTCATTGGTGAACTCAGCAGGCACATTGTAGCCTGCACCGCCCGTGCCATTGCCGAGTGGGTCGCCACCTTGGGCCATAAAGCCCTCAATCACGCGATGCCATGTCAGCCCATTGTAGAAGCCTTGCTTGGCGAGGAACACAAAGCTGTTCACTGTTTGGGGGGCAAGGTCGGGGCGAAGCTTGGCGACAATCTCACCCCGCGGGGTCGTGATTGTGGCGATGTACTCGCGGCTTGGGTCAATCGTCATGGGTGGTGGCTCAGTGAAGGTGGGGCGGCTTGCAGGTGCATCTACCGCCGCCGTATTTGGAGCAGCGGTGGAGACTAGTGCCTGTTCAGTCAAGGTTTGCAGGGCGAGATCGTTGATTGCGGCGGGAACTTCATTTGGAACCACCGCCTGTTCGGTGGGGTTGCCGCGCCCAAACAGCATAAAGCCGAGCAAGGCCAGCACCCCCAGCACGGCTGCACCGGAGAGAATGGCCGGCCAGTTGGGGTTGGACTTGGGATTGGCACGGGCCGCAGTGGGGCGGGCTTTGCCGGTTGGCGGTGCGAGAGGGGCCGTTTTGCTCGCGGGGGCGGCAGTGGGCTGCACCGATTTGGGCAGAGCGACGGTGCCCTTCTGCCGGCCACGACGGCGTTGTGAACGACTCACGGGAACTCTCCTTTATAAGCTGGTCCTAAGTAATCGGCGAATCCATACCTTGAGGAATAGTATAGCACGCTCAAGGGGTAGCTGCTGCAACCACGCGCATATCCTCGATCAGGAGATGCAACATACGCTCATCGCGGGGATCGCCCAGCACGCTGGCTGGCAGGGGTGGCTCAGCAATCGTGAAGGTGAGGACCGAATCACCGGCAGGCAGCCACACCGGCCCCACCTGTATCTCGCGTTCGGCCGTAATCACTGGTGCGGCTATGGCTGTGCCATTGAGGTGCAGCGTCAGCGTGGTGGTGGGCTGGACACTGGCGGCGACGCGAAAGCTGAGCATGGCCGCCTGTGGCTGCTTAGCCTCGAGATGAAGTGTGGCGGGGGCGAGCATCCAATAGAGCGGCTGTGCCGCTTGCTTTTCGCAGGGATACCAACCAGAACCATAGGTCAGACGGATATTGGTGATTGGAGGACGTTTGCCGTAAATGTAGACCTCACCGATAGCAGCACCATTGGGAGGGATCGGGTTGCGAATCACGATCTGGAGAAAGCGCGTTGATACCGGCGCGAAGGCAATTTCCTGCAACCGTTGTTGGTCACTGCGGTAGTGCTGGTTTGTGACGGGCAACCAGCAATTCCCATCGGTGGAAACGGTGACATCGAGGTCAAATGGTGGAAAGGGCTGGGTCAGATCATGCACGAACGTAACCCGCTCGATAGTATTGACCTGTGCCATATCAATCAGCAGGCGCGTGCCTGACGGGAGATTAGGCGGCAGTGACACTCCGGTGTAGACCAATCCGTCACGCAACAAAGGATTGTACAGTGGGGTGGCGGTGAAGTGGTACGCGGCACTGTCCGCAGCGCGAATGGTCATCTGCCAGCGAAACCGCTCAAGTACCTGTTGTGGATCGGGGGTTGGTTTGGCAAGCTGGGCATAGCCATACAACCCGCCCACAAACACCAACGGGATGGCTAGCCCGCCAGCGATACGCCAACGTTCACGGGCATCCCGCAGATCGCTCTGCACAAGGGTGATGACCCCGACGACCCCCGCCGTAATCAGGAAGGGGATCCATGGCAGGAAGAACCGCATCGCGTTGTATTTGATGTGCTCCTGCCCCGTAAATTCATAGGTTCCATAGTAGCCAAGGGCGAGCAAGAAACTTGCCCCTGCCGCGCCAGTGAGTGCCGGACGAGCCTGTGCCATGGTGAGTAGGCCTAGCCCGACGAAGATCAGGATGAAGAGGGCAGCGGCAAAACTAGGTACATCCGGCTCATAGATTGCATTCTGATAGAATACGTGGGGATTGATGAACATGCTAAACAGGTGATAGCCGAGAAAATCCCACGAACGGCTCTCTAGCCCGGCAACACTGTTGCCAAATGCGGGGCTAGGCACATGGTGGTAGGGCGTGATGAAGGGTGAGCCAAAAGCAACCTGATGCACATAGCCGGTGAAGATGACGAGCGGCAGCGATGCCACCCCCGCCACCACTGCGAGGGTGAAGCGTTCGCGCCATGTAGGGGCAAGGTTGTACAGCACCAGCAGCGCAAGCGGGATCAACAGAAGGACATCGCCGTAGCGGGTTGCTAGCACCCAACTCATCAACACGCCTACGGCCACCGCACCCGCCAAACGCCAGCGGGGGCCAACATCGCTGAGGATGAGCAGGCTCATGCAGGCAAACGCAACAACCGTGTTATTCCATGTGTTGGCGAAGAACCCGGCGAAATGCGTGCTGTGGCTCAAGAGGATGATTGCCAGCACGCTGATTTCAAGCGGTACGAACCAGTGCAACAGGCGCAACGTCAGCAGCATCGTGCCCACATACAGCAGCAGCATAGGTAGCAGGAACGGGTCATTCGGCATCAGTACCGTGAATGGGGCAATGAATAACGCCATGCCGGGCCCGTGCTGCACCGTGCTGATCTGGCCGTGGATTAGCTCGGCGGCGAGGGTTGCATAGCTCTGTTGATCAAACCAGCCATACCAGCCGGTATCAACGCCCGCCCGCCAGCGAGGGTGGAAGGGGCTATTCCAGCGCAGAAATAGGAAATGAGCGATACTGTACAGGGCCACAAATAGGACTGCGCGGCGCAGGGCAAACGCGGGCGATCTATCTGCCAGTGGCGGGGGGATGTGGGCTTGGCTTGGGGGGGGCAGATTGTCAGTACTAGTTGGCATTGCGTGGTGAGTATACCATAGCGTGTTGGGTCTGTGGAGCAGGTTATGGGCTAGGCTGATCCGCTGTTCGGCTGCAAGTATACCATAGCTTGGTTGCGGATTGGCTATGGGCTACGGCTTCATCTGCGCTTAAGCCTTGCACCTTGCGCGAAGTGTTATACTCTTAAGCAACGGACGGAAATGGCGGCAAGTGATATGAGCAACCGTTGGAAATGAAGGCAAGTGATATGCAACGGATGATACAACAGATGATGATCGTGGGTCTGCTGATTGGGATGCTTGGTGCGTGTGCCGCACCCGCTCCCCCAGCAGCGGATACACCGGAACAGCGCGGGCACGCTGGACATGGGCTGGGCACGAGCGACGAACCCTACGACGCACTGTTCATTGATAGTATGATCGTGCATCATCAAGGCGCACTGGATATGGCTGAAGCTGCTCTCGCTGAAGCCCAACGCCCAGAACTGCGTGAGCTGGCGGCGGCTATTCTCGCTACGCAGCAAGCTGAGATCGAGCAGCTGCAAGCGTGGCGGGCGCAGTGGTACCCCGATCTGCCGCCCACCAGTGGCATGGAGCTGGATATGGGCCCAATGGAAGTTGCCACCGATAGCCCCGATCCATTTGAGCTGCGCTTCATTGATGCGATGATCCCCCATCACGAAGGGGCGGTGCAGATGGCTGAGGATGCCCTGAACAATGCCGAACACGCCGAACTGAAAGCGATGGCAACGGAGATTATCGCGGCGCAGCAAGCCGAGATTGGGCAGATGCGCCGGTGGCGCGAACAGTGGCAGTAGCCACGTCTGGTCTGTGTGCCATTGTGTAGCCCAAGTATGAAGGAGAAACATCCATGACCCGCACTGTGATTCATGCCGCGCACGCGCCGGCGGCCGTAGGCCCCTATTCACACGCGATCCGCACTGAGCAGTTCGTCTTTGCCTCTGGGCAGGTGCCGCTTGATCCCGCGACCAACCAACTCGTCACCGGCGATGTGGCCGCCCAGACGCGACAGGTTCTCCTCAATGTGCAGGCGATCCTGACCGCAGCGGGCACATCGCTGGCCAACGTGGTCAAGACGACCGTATTTCTGGCCGATATGGCCGACTTCGCCGCGATGAATGCCGTCTATGCCGAGTTCTTCCCTGCCGATCCGCCGGCCCGTTCGACGGTTCAAGTTGCAGCCCTGCCACTCGGCGCACAGGTTGAGATCGAAGTCGTTGCGTTGGTGGCCGCGCAGCCGGCCTGATCTGGCCCGCTTGCCCCGACCGTGATGCTTGGGTGTGCAGGGGCGGCGTTAAGCTATGGTATAATTTGGGAAACATTCTCGCAAGCATGCGTCAACTGGCGGAACCAAACGTGAGCTTCGCTGGGTGTGGCTGGCGTGCAGCTACACGTATCTTCGTCGTAGCAATGGTGCTGCTTAGCTCTTAAAGATTGATCAACCGCGCATGTTCTGAACGAGGGTAACGACCCAGACAGCAGGGTGATGCTGTCACATCGTTAAGATAAGGCAAGGCCCGCATACCAAACTGAACCGCGATAGCCGTGTAAGGAGGAATACGAATGACATGGCGTGAACAAGCAGACTCAATGTCGAAACTCTGGATGGACAGCCAACGACAACTCATCGCCAACTGGGCTGATCTGATGCAAAGCGGCACCGTAATGCCAAGTAGTATGCCACTGATGGGTGCGTACCCTGATCTGGTTGAGCCATGGCGAAGGCTCTATGGGCAGAGTATGGATTCGCTGCTAGCAGATAGCAGTTCTCTCGCACGTGAATTTGCCCAGCAGATCACGACGAGCCAAGCGACAATGATGCGCTTGATCGAGATGACTACACGCGCATGGCAGACGATGGTTCCGCGTCTTGATGCGGGTGAAGACTGGACGACGACGCTAGGTAACTATATGGCGCAGGTACGCCAGCAAACCCTTGACCAGAGTAAAATCGTAAACGCTGCGAAAAGCACCAATGAACTGTGGGTGCTGTACCTTGAGCAGCTCCAATTCCTCAGCCGTCCCTACATCGAAGCCTTCAAGCAGATGCCCGGCTCGATGAGCGATACGCTGGCTGGCCATGCCAGCTCGAATCAATTGTCCAACTTGTACTGGACCGCCTATCAAGAGACGCTAGGGCGGCTCGTCAATATGCCCGGCTTCGGCTTCACCCGTGAACTCCAGCAGAAATTGCTGACTGGGTTTGGGGCGTGGATGGAACTCCGCCGGGCAAGCGTAGACTTCCAGCTAGCTCTAGCCACCGCTTGGGAGACCATCTACGAAAAGGTGCTGCATGAAATGATGGTGCGTTCGGAGCAGGGCAACCCGATTACCAGCATCGCCGACCTTACGCGCCTGTGGACATCGGCTGCCGATCAAGGTTTGGAGCAGGTGTTCCGCTCCGAGCAGTATCTTGAGGCGCAGCGCAACTTTGTCAATGCAGCGATGAAGTATCGCCTACATGAGCGCGAGGTGTATGAAACCTTTGCCCAGCTGAGCAATATTCCCACCCGCACTGAAGTGGATGAAGCTCATCGCAATATCTACGAGCTGCGCCGTGAACTGCGAGCATTAAAGAAACAGCTGAAGTCGGTAGCTAATGCAGCGACAACCAATGGACAGCACGCTGAGGCTCCCGAAGTCGCTCGCCCAGTCGAGTAACCGCGCAGCGCGATAGTCAAGTAAACAGTTGCAACCTGACCCGACGATGGTTTCACAATAGAACCAATTGTACCTAGATGTCCTAGGGATGAAGGAGTTACGATGAAAACATTTCCGATCCAAATCAGCCCCGAAGATGCCACCAAAGAGTTGGCTGAGATGAACCAGAAGGTGGTGCGCGGGCTGCGAACTTTGAGCCGCCTGACCAACGATGACGTGCAGGTGGGCACGGCTCCGAAAGAGGCTGTGTACCGCGATGGCAAGCTTATCTTGTATCGCCACATCCCCGTCAAACCTGAAGCCGAGCTGTTCCCGATCCCCGTCCTCATCAGCTATGCACTGGTCAATCGTCCGGCCGTCGCCGACCTGCAAGAGAATCGCTCGCTGATCCGCAATCTGGTCAAGCTAGGACTGGATGTCTACTTGATTGACTGGGGCTACCCTTCTCGGGCTGATCGCTGGTTGTCCCTCGATGATTACGTGAACGGCTTCATTGACGGCTGTGTAGATTTCATCCGCGAGTCACGCGGCTTGGATCAGATCAACCTGCTGGGCATCTGTCAGGGGGGCACGATGAGCCTGTGCTACACGGCCCTACACCCCGAAAAGATCAAGAACCTGATCGTCATGGTTACGCCAGTAGACTTCCACGCGCCTGCGGCTGATGGGGCCCCTCCGGGCTTGCTCAATGTGTGGGGCAAGGGTATGGATGTTAACCTGATGGTTGAAGCGATGGGCAATGTGCCTGGTGATTTGATGAACTTTGGCTTCCTAATGTTGCAGCCATTTGGCTTGAATGTCCAGAAGTATACCGACGTGGTAGATATTATGGAAGATGAAGACAAGCTGCTCAACTTCCTGCGGATGGAAGAGTGGATCTTCGATAGCCCCGATCAAGCTGGGGTCATGTTCGCCCAGTTCGTGACCGACTTCTTCCAAGAGAACAAACTGATCAAAGGCGAAGTCCAGATCGCGGATAAGACCGTGAACTTGGGCAACATCAAGCAGCCGGTGCTGAACATCTTCGCTGAGAAAGATCACCTCGTTCCCCCACCCGCCTCAAAAGCACTGGCAAACTATGTTGGTACGGAAGACTACACTGAGGTGGCCTTCCCCGTTGGCCACATCGGCATGTACGTCAGTGGCAAGGCGCAAAAGGATTTAGCACCCCTGATCAACGATTGGATTCGGGCCCACGCCTAACCGGTCGAGCGGTCACGGTTCATGGCACGCCTACGGCACTGGAGCACTGAACCCAGATCAAACGGGGATGACAGGGAAGGGCATCTTGCCTTCCCTGTTGCCTCCCGCTGAGGAATGAGGAGACCCTGCATGACACCGAATGTCTTTATCGAAGCATGGTTGCGGATGATTACCGAAGGTGCACGCGGCAGTGCCGATGCCCTCGATACGATGCGGCTGTTGACCAGCACGCCGATCACCCCGGAAGATATGCTGCGCCTGATGCGCCGCTTTATGCCTACGGGCACTAGCATCCCCATGACCGCTGATGGCTTGACCTCGACAATGGAAGAGTATTGGAGCATGCTTGGCGTGGTTCCGCGCTATCGGTATCTAGAGGTGCTCGAACGGAACGAGCAGCTGCGCCGCCGCTTGGATGAAGCTGAACGGAGGCTTAACCAGATGCGCCAAATCTCCGGAGCACGTGAGCAGACGACCGAAGAAGCGCAGAAGATGCTCACACTCTGGTCATCTATGATGGCGGAGACGGTGCGGATGCAGAATGAGTGGGTGCGCTCGATGGCCAGTCTTGGGAAAAGCTCGAATGAAACCGATGCAGCCAGCCGAGAAGCGGCTGATCATCCCGAACCAGCCGCGTCGAGCAACAGCTAATAGCGTGAGCTGTACGAAGCGATGCCACTGGACTACAACAGTCCGGTGGTTTCATCCTCACCAAACATGATATTCATGTTCTGCACCGCCTGCCCCGATGCACCTTTGAGCAAGTTATCCTCGACCGAGACAAGAATATACTGCCCGCGAGCACAATCCACTGCCTGCACGCCAAGCACACACCGATTGGTATTAATGACGTGGCGTAGTTCAGGCAGTGTGCCATGCGGCAGCACATGCACAAAAGGCTCATCTTGATAAAAGGCATAGGCCGCTAGCACCGTTGTCGGATCGGTAGCGGGCTGGAGATTGACATACAGCGTTGAGAGGATGCCCCGAAACATGGGCAACATGTGCGGCGCAAAGGTAATCTGGCAGCCCGTCTCCTGCTCCATCTCGGCAATGTGGCGGTGGCTGTAGCCCACATTGTAGGCACTGAAATTGTCATATCGCTCGCCGAAGTGAGTCTTGAGTGATACGGACCGGCCTGCTCCAGAGATGCCCGATTTACTATCCACAATCACGCTGGGGCTAGCCAACAAGCCCGCTTGCACTAGTGGCGCAAGCGCAAGGATCACACTGGTTGGATAGCAGCCCGGATTGGCTACGAGGCGGGCCGTGCGAATGCGTTCACGGTAGCGTTCAGGTAGCCCATACACCGCTTCATCCAGCAGCTGCGGGGCGGGATGTTCGTGACCATACCAACGCTGATAGGCGGCGGCAGTATGGAGCCGAAAGTCGGCACTCAGGTCAATCACGCGCACACCGGCCGCTAAGGCTTGTTGCACAGTCGGGATGGCTGTACCGTGTGGCAAGCAGCAAAAGATGACATCCACTCCACCCAAATCTACCTGTTCAGCACTGATCAGGGGTAGATCAAGAACGGTTGGGTACACATCGGCAAGGCGTTGTCCCGCAGCTGAACGAGCGGTGGCAAAGCCCAGCCGAACATGCGGGTGACGGTGTAGCAGCCGTACCAATTCAATTCCCGTGTAGCCGGTTGCGCCGTAGATGCCTGCGGTAATCATTGCGTGCTCCCTTCCTGCTTGCGCTTTCACACCATGCGGTATTGTAGCATAGCTTGTCGCTTGGGGCGGGCTGTGCTACGATGCAGGGGCATATCCTGAAGAGCAATGGCGATGGAGGAACAATGCTATGCCGAATCGTTTGACAATGATGACTACCTTGATGATGGTGATGATCTTGAGTCTCGCTGGGCTACCCGCGCCAGCCCCCGCGACCCACGCCCAAACGAGCGACGAACTCTGCTTTGCCGAGACGGGCTACTGTATCAGTGGGCGTATTCGCCAGTATTGGCAGCTCTATGGTGGGCTGCCCGTGTTCGGCTTCCCGATCAGCGCACAAGGCGAAGCCCAGATCGAAGATCAAGTCCTGACCGTACAATGGTTTGAACGCAACCGGCTCGAACTGCACCCAGCCAATCCGCGCCCCTTCGATGTCCTCATCGGGCGCATCGGTGTGGAGCGGCTAGAGCAACAGGGGCGCGATTGGCAAGCCTTCCCACGCGAAACGGAAGAACGTCGCGGCTGTCGCTTCTTCCCAGAGACGGGGCAGAATGTGTGCGGTGAGATTCTCGCCGCGTGGCGAGCCAATGGGCTTGAGCTAGATGGTGTCGTCGGCTTCATCGAGCGTGAGAACCTTGCCCTGTATGGCTTGCCGATCAGCCCTTTGATCGAAGAAGAACTAGACGGGCAACGCTATCAGGTGCAGTGGTTTGAGCGGGCCCGCTTCGAGCTGCACCCCGAAAATGCACCCCCCTTTAATGTGCTGCTAGGGCGGCTGGGAGCTGAGGTGCGGAACGCCGCAAGCGTCAGTATCGATCTGCTGGTGGATGTACGCGGCGATGACTTTGCCTTTGTACCGGCGCAGCTTACCGTTGCCCCCGCTACGCTGGTGAATGTCACCTTTCTCAATACCGCCCAGAGCTATCCCCACAATTGGGTGCTGCTCAACACGGGTGATCTGTCCGTCGCGCAAGCGTTTAATACTGCTGCTGGACGGGCTGGGCCGGCAAACAACTTCCTGCCGCCGGATCAATCGCTGGTGCTGGCCGCAAGCACCGTGCTGAATCCGGGCGCGTTTGAGGTGATCAGCTTCACCACGCCTGCTGCTGTCGGCGACTATCTCTACATCTGCACCGTACCGGGCCACTTTGCAGCAGGCATGTACGGCGTACTCAGCGTGCGCTAAGGGCCTGCTGTGGGCGGGGGGAGTATCTCCAGTGGATCCCCGCCCAACCGATCAGCGCGTACCGAACACGTAGCAAAGAGTATCAAGCGTGACCCCTGAATCACAAGCACTTGGGCGTGAACCACAAACTCCGGCTGATCCGGCTGATCCATTCGTACCAGCCGAAGCCAGCCTGCGCGAAGTCGCCGCCTACTACACGCGGCTGGGCTTCACGGCATTTGGGGGACCGGCAGCCCATATTGCGCTCATGCAGCAGGATTTGGTCGAGCAACGCCGCTGGCTCAGCCAGCAACGCTTCCTCGATACGCTGGGAGCAACCCAACTGGTGCCGGGCCCCAATTCAACCGAGATGGTGATTCACGTCGGCTACATCAAACGTGGCGTGCTGGGCATGCTCGTGGCTGGCTTGTGTTTTATCCTGCCCGCCTTCTGCATCACCGTTGTGATCGCCTACTGCTATGTTGCGCTGGGCACCCTGCCGCAGACGGCGGCGGTCTTCTATGGCATCCAGCCCGTGATTGTGGCGATTATCTTGATGGCGGCGTACAAGCTCGGCTTAGCCGC